>JAPORI010000092.1:6711-7294 GCA_026710225.1 Betaproteobacteria bacterium | reverse complement strand
GATTCAATGCTGACCCGTGCAATGCAGTTTCCGTGCTCGATGACTCGGTTCAGGATTGGAATACGATAACAAAGTCAGGGAGCACGGGCACCGCCAACCGAATTGCCAGCTTTGTAGTTTTTCCGGCTGTTAATCTACCCAAAACCTATTGTTCCGCCGGCGGTTCGGTGCAAGGCAGCGGTAATCTGTATGGAACCGGCAATGTTGCGGCCAGTTTCGACATGCGGGGCGGAGATGCAGTCGATGAGCGGCTGACGGTGACCGTGCCCACCCCGCCGGAAGATGACTTTTCATACAAGATACAGTTGCAGCAAAACTATACCGGCGCACCAAGATATCCGGCGGATGAATTTGATTTGGCCTATCAGGTCGGCCATGTAACCTTGACCATTGCCAAGGGGGCGGTGACCACCGATCCGCTGATTACCCTAACTCTGGCGTCTGCGGTAGGCAGCAGTTCGGCCAAGCCGAACTGGGCGGCGGCGGCAACCGCTGAGAAGGCGGTTGCGGTAACGCCGGTGGCAGGCTCCGAGACCAGAGAAGCGGTGGTGGCGCTTAGCAGCGCCGACACTGCCACCTATGC
>JAPORI010000092.1:0-6657 GCA_026710225.1 Betaproteobacteria bacterium | reverse complement strand
CAGTCTTTGCCCGGCTGACCATCCTCACTCAGGAAAGCGATTTGAGTGCGGCAACCCAGAAGGCGGCCGAGACCCGGGTTGAAATCAAGGTGCGCGATAGCGCCGACTTCAAGTTGGCTTCGGCAGCCTACGCTAACAACAATGCGGTTGCGGTGTTCAAGTTCACCGGCACCGACTGCGACACGGCCGCCACCTATGAGTTGGAGATAGTCGGCGGCACCGCCAAGCGCTCCGGCGAGTATTGCAAGGCTGCGGCAACCGATCTCAAGACGGGTCTGCCGGCCGGAATTGCCTTTGCCTCAACGGCCGACAAGTCGCTTGACCTGACCATCACCCTGTCGGCGTTCTCGGCGCTGGCCAACCAGCCGATCACGGTGCAGATACACAATATAGTCGGCGGTGCGCGCACCGGCGGCTTCGTCGAGGCGGTGCTGGAAGCGCCGGACGCCAAGCAGCTCAAGCTCAGGCCGGCCAACCTGCGCGCCAGCATAGACGAGAACACCGGTTCGGATACCACCCAACGCAATCAGGAAAATGATTTGAACGCCCGAGTGCGAGTGCAAAGAAACAGCAATACCGGGGACGTAACCTACGCGATCGTTTCCGACGCGGCAGGGATTTTCGGGATTAATTCGAGCAATGGAAAAATCTTCGTGACCCGTGATTATCATTTTGATCACGAGGCCAAGAGCGCTTACACGCTAACCGTCAGTGCTACCGACAGCGTTGCGACAGTGGAGGGAATATTCGTGCTGAGCATAAATGATCAGGCTGAAACCGCGACTATTCCGGATTTTGAGAGCAATGCGGCGACGCTGACAGTAATGGTCAGGGAGACATTCGGCGCTGGAATTGAGTTGCCCGGGCGCATTCTGCTTACCGCCACCTTGACCGAAGGGCATCCGGGGGTGATGTGGAGCCTGGAAGGGCGGGCAGCCGATTTGCAGTTGATCGGGATTAGCGCCCATGACCTGCCGCCGGTTGGCGGCCAGAGCCAGATTCAGGCAAACAAGGCGGCGTTGATCACCCTCAAGACCAAGGCGACGCTGGACTTCGAGGCCTCGCAGGAGTTCATGACCGTAACCGTGGTTGCCACCAGTTCCGCCGGTGCCGGCAAGCAGCCATTGGTAATCAGGCTTGCCAACATTGCAGACGAGACCCCCGGTTTCAGTTTCACTTCCGCATCCTATGTCGGCGACAGCAATGAAGTTGCAGTGTTCACCTTTGACGGCAGCGGTTGCGTGGTGGTGCCGGAAGGTGAGTCGTTTGCAAGCAAGACGTATTCCTTGGAGATATTGGGCATAGTGCCTTCCGATATATCCGTGCTGGATGGAGGTGCCGGTATTTCTGTCTCTTGCATAAGTACTTTTAATGTTCAGATTTTTGGTCTGCCTGCCGGCATCCACGCGACCAAAACGCCTTACCCTGAGCACGAGGTCGTGGTGAGCATCACCTTGTCCCAATTCCCGGCTTTTGCCGATCAGCCGCTTACCATGCGCATCCATAACGGAAGGCCTGCAACCGGCACCTATGCCCAGGGTGTGCTCGGCGGCAACAGCGCCCCGGTGTTTGGCGCTGACTTCCCCGATCAGCAAGTAGATGGTGACGCCGGTTTCACTACCGCCGCATTCCCGGCAGCCACCGATGAGGACGATGGCGATACGGTGACCTATTCGGCAGCCCTGGTCGGCGGCGGGGCGCTGCCTGGCGCAGTTACCTTCGATAGTTCTGCCCGCACCTTCACGATTGCCTCCGGCACTGCTGCGACCACCCTGATGATCGAGGTGACCGCAACCGACGGCACCGCTTCGGTCAAGCAGACCTTCGAGCTGGTGATCCGGGTGGCGGGCATAGACGCACCGGCAACCGCAACTCTGGACAAGGATACCCAGAGCGCAACCCTGCCGGTGAAGTTGACCAACATCCCGGCCAACAGCGGTGCGGTAACCCTGGCGGTTACCAGCGGTGACTCGGCTGATGTTTCGGTTGAGTCGTCCGATTTGGTGTTCAACTCCTCGAACTGGAATACGGCCCAGAACGCGACCATCATGCTGGTCGATGACACGGTCAAGGGAGCGCGTGATGTTGCAATTAACATTGCGGTTGCCGATGCGACCAATGCTGCGGCCAACTATGTCAGCGTCCAGCCGGTGGTGGTCAATGTTGCGGTTGATGTGATCAACGATGCGCCGGTGTTTGCCGCCGCCGAGCAAAGCCGCGATCTGGCCGAAGCCGCCTATGCAGCAGACGAGACGCTGATGTTCGACGCAATCGCTGCGACAGACGAGGACAACGATGATGCGGCTGATTTGAACTACTCCCTGGTGGGCACATCCGAGCTGTTTGCGATCGAGGTCAAGGGCGGTGCGCTCAAATCCAAGGTTGCGACGACCTTCAATCACGAGGCATCAGTAAACACCTACAAGGTGACGGTGCAGGTTGATGACGGAGAAGACGCGGCGATTCGCGGCCGGGCGACGGTGACCGTTGCAATCATGGTTACCGACATCAATGAGGCGCCGGTATTTGTCGGCGGCAACAGCGTCTCCCGGGTGCTGGCCGAAAACATGCCCAGCAGTGATCAGACCGCGGTCGATACTTCGGTAGGGGCGGTGATTAGCGCCCTCGATCCGGATGAGGAGTCCACCACCAGCATCAGCGGGGTGGTGACCTACACTCTGGATGACGACAGTTCGTTGTTCAAGATCGAGAAGATCGACGACGACAGCGCCCAGATCAAGGTGGCGACGGCAACCCACTTCAACCACGAGCGGCAGGATGTCTACAAGGTTACGGTGACCGCCACTGACGGAGCCACCGATGCGCTGTCGGCGAAACAGGAAGTGATCATCACCCTGACCGATGTGCGCGAGACGCCCGACGACTACACCAGCCACAGCTTCACGGTTGATGGCACAACCGCCGACGAGATAACCCTGAGCTGGAACAACAACGAATACGAGACGCAGTTTGCGGCAGAAGATCGCTATTCGCTGGTGATTTCCTACGGCAGCGGCGGGACGGCGGCTAGTGGCAGCCCCGTAACCCTGGCTGCCGATGCGACTGCGGCGACTCTTACCGGCCTTGACGCCGAGACTACCTATCAGATCACCTTGAACTGGCTGAGCGCCGACGAGCGTCTTTCCGCAACTCCGGCGACGACTTCCGGCAGCACTGCGGCCGAAGCCAAGCAGATCAAGTTCAGGTCGGCCAGCCTGCGCACCAGCATAGACGAGAACACCGGTTCGGATACCACCCAACGCAATCAGGAAAATGATTTGAACGCCCGAGTGCGAGTGCAAAGAAACAGCAATACCGGGGACGTAACCTACGCGATCGTTTCCGACGCGGCAGGGATTTTCGGGATTAATTCGAGCAATGGAAAAATCTTCGTGACCCGTGATTATCATTTTGATCACGAGGCCAAGAGCGCTTACACGCTAACCGTCAGTGCTACCGACAGCGTTGCGACAGTGGAGGGAATATTCGTGCTGAGCATAAATGATCAGGCTGAAACCGCGACTATTCCGGATTTTGAGAGCAATGCGGCGACGCTGACAGTAATGGTCAGGGAGACATTCGGCGCTGGAATTGAGTTGCCCGGGCGCATTCTGCTTACCGCCACCTTGACCGAAGGGCATCCGGGGGTGATGTGGAGCCTGGAAGGGCGGGCAGCCGATTTGCAGTTGATCGGGATTAGCGCCCATGACCTGCCGCCGGTTGGCGGCCAGAGCCAGATTCAGGCAAACAAGGCGGCGTTGATCACCCTCAAGACCAAGGCGACGCTGGACTTCGAGGCCTCGCAGGAGTTCATGACCGTAACCGTGGTTGCCACCAGTTCCGCCGGTGCCGGCAAGCAGCCATTGGTAATCAGGCTTGCCAACATTGCAGACGAGACCCCCGGTTTCAGTTTCACTTCCGCATCCTATGTCGGCGACAGCAATGAAGTTGCAGTGTTCACCTTTGACGGCAGCGGTTGCGTGGTGGTGCCGGAAGGTGAGTCGTTTGCAAGCAAGACGTATTCCTTGGAGATATTGGGCATAGTGCCTTCCGATATATCCGTGCTGGATGGAGGTGCCGGTATTTCTGTCTCTTGCATAAGTACTTTTAATGTTCAGATTTTTGGTCTGCCTGCCGGCATCCACGCGACCAAAACGCCTTACCCTGAGCACGAGGTCGTGGTGAGCATCACCTTGTCCCAATTCCCGGCTTTTGCCGATCAGCCGCTTACCATGCGCATCCATAACGGAAGGCCTGCAACCGGCACCTATGCCCAGGGTGTGCTCGGCGGCAACAGCGCCCCGGTGTTTGGCGCTGACTTCCCCGATCAGCAAGTAGATGGTGACGCCGGTTTCACTACCGCCGCATTCCCGGCAGCCACCGATGAGGACGATGGCGATACGGTGACCTATTCGGCAGCCCTGGTCGGCGGCGGGGCGCTGCCTGGCGCAGTTACCTTCGATAGTTCTGCCCGCACCTTCACGATTGCCTCCGGCACTGCTGCGACCACCCTGATGATCGAGGTGACCGCAACCGACGGCACCGCTTCGGTCAAGCAGACCTTCGAGCTGGTGATCCGGGTGGCGGGCATAGACGCACCGGCAACCGCAACTCTGGACAAGGATACCCAGAGCGCAACCCTGCCGGTGAAGTTGACCAACATCCCGGCCAACAGCGGTGCGGTAACCCTGGCGGTTACCAGCGGTGACTCGGCTGATGTTTCGGTTGAGTCGTCCGATTTGGTGTTCAACTCCTCGAACTGGAATACGGCCCAGAACGCGACCATCATGCTGGTCGATGACACGGTCAAGGGAGCGCGTGATGTTGCAATTAACATTGCGGTTGCCGATGCGACCAATGCTGCGGCCAACTATGTCAGCGTCCAGCCGGTGGTGGTCAATGTTGCGGTTGATGTGATCAACGATGCGCCGGTGTTTGCCGCCGCCGAGCAAAGCCGCGATCTGGCCGAAGCCGCCTATGCAGCAGACGAGACGCTGATGTTCGACGCAATCGCTGCGACAGACGAGGACAACGATGATGCGGCTGATTTGAACTACTCCCTGGTGGGCACATCCGAGCTGTTTGCGATCGAGGTCAAGGGCGGTGCGCTCAAATCCAAGGTTGCGACGACCTTCAATCACGAGGCATCAGTAAACACCTACAAGGTGACGGTGCAGGTTGATGACGGAGAAGACGCGGCGATTCGCGGCCGGGCGACGGTGACGGTTGCGATCATGGTTACCAATGTTCCGGAAGCGCCGGTATTTGCCGGCGATCAGCCCAAGCGGGTGGCGCTGATTGGCCAGACCCGCAAGCTCACCCTGGTGGCGACCAGTGATGATGATGCCGGTGATTCGGTTACCTACTCGATCAAGAGCAGGCCGAGTTGGATCACCCACGAATCCGGCAACAGTCAGATAATCAACATCGCAGCCAATGATGCTGCGGCAGGTCTGCACACGATCACGATAGTGGCAACCGACACCGGTTCCCAGACCGCCGAGCAGGCGCTGACTCTGGATGTGTTCCCGCAGCCGAGTCTGACCAAGTGGAAGGTCGATATAGGCACCAGCGAGCAGGTGAATGCACTTTTGGAAATAGCCAGCGAGGCCTGTGCTTCCAAGACCCGTCAAGGCGCCAATCCGGGAATTGCGGCCATACAGTTTGCGCAAAACAGCAGAACTACTAGTTGCACGGCAACAAATACCGACTTCAATATCACCATGGATGATGCCAAGGTGCAATACGAGTGGAAGACAGCTTTGGGGCTGGGCAGCAACACTTTTTCGTGGTATTACGGCTTGAGGGAAAGCGACCCGCAAAATGACTTCTATCGCACCAGATACAACGTAACCTATGATCTGGCCCAAGCGATGGTGACCATTGCCGAGATACCCGGCAGCAGCGCGGCCGTCAATACCAAGTTGCTGACGCTGACGCTGGCCAATGCGGTTGCCGATGCCCAGTGGTCGATAATCGGCACGCCTGATGTGCCGGTAGGACTGGCTGCGGTTTCCGGTTCCGAGACCACCGAAGGGGCGCTGTCGCTTACCAGCGCGGCGGCGGTGGACTTTGAGGCCGGGGCCAGTTTCCTGATGCTTACCCTGCAAGTTGCGACCAGCACACCCGGCACCGGTGCAATCGTCGATCTCAACCAGGTGGTGCGGCTGGTGCAAATCGATCTGTCCAATGTCAACGATCTGCCAGTCTTCCCCGATCCGTTCACGCTGCCGAGCCGTTTTGTAAACGGGGTGGCCGGCGGTGAACTGGTGTTCCCGGCCGCAACCGATCAGGATGCCGGCGATTCGATCACCTACACCTATACCCGGGAGAATTCAGCCAGCACTTCCTTGCCCAGCGGAGTGACCTTCGAGGCTGCCAACCGCAAGTTCGTGGTTGCCGCCAATACCGATCCGGCCACCCTGACGATCAAGGTTATTGCCACCGACACCAGTTCGGCACAGGCTGAGCAGACCTTCTCGTTCCAGATAGTCGATGCCGGCATAGATGTCGATCGGCCCGATCCGCTTGAGTTGACCCGCGTCGGCCAGACGGTAGTGATGTCGGTGAAACTGGTTGGCGCCGCGCCTTCCGGTAGTGGCGGGGTGACCCTGGGCCTGACCAGTGGCGATGACACCAAGGTTGAGATTGCCCCGG
>JAPORI010000075.1 GCA_026710225.1 Betaproteobacteria bacterium | reverse complement strand
CAACAATGTCGAGCCGCGGGTTTTCGAATTGCTTCTGGATGCCGGTGCCGACATCAACAGCCGCACCAACTACGGCATCACCCCGCTGCACTGGGCGGCGCTGAGCAACTCGGAGCCGGCGATAATCGAACTGCTGCTGACTGCCGGTGCCGATCCAACCCTGACCAACGATGGCGGTGACACCCCGCTTGATCACATTGAAGAAAACGACAGGCTGAAAAACACCCGCGCCCATCAGCTGCTGCGCAATGCGATGCGGTAGCAGGCTGCACCCTGATTTGCCGCCGGACGGAAATTGGTGCAGACGCAGAATTTACGATTTCTCTGTAAATATACATTTTTTAGGCGGTTTATGATGATTTATCATGTTTTATACCTTTTATCACGATTTAGGCAAAAAAGCCGTATCTTTCCGGCAACCCCGGTTCCTTTCCGGGCAGCAAGGCATCTAAAATGGTAAACATGAAAGAAGCGGCAAGCAACGGCAATTCACAGCCGACAATAGCAGTCGATCTGGACGGAACCCTGATTAGCGGCGATATGGCGCTGATGAGTAGCCTCGAATTTGTCCGCCGCCACCCCGGCAACCTGTTGCGGCTGGTTGGCTGGGCAATATCCGGCGGCCGCCTCAAACTCAAGCAGCAGGTTGCGCAACGGGTTGCACTCGATGGCGGGCAACTGATCTGGCGGCAGGATGTCCTCACCTTCCTGCGCAAATGCAAGCAGGATGGCCGGCAACTGGTGCTAGCGACCGCGGCGATGCGGCCACACGCCGAAGCGGTGTTCGCAGAGCTGGGACTGTTTTCCGATCTGCTGTGTTCAAGCGAGCAAGTCAACCTGCATTCGGGGCGCAAGGCCGATGCGCTGGATGAAAAATACGGTCCCGGCAACTGGGAGTATGTCGGTGATTCACCGCATCAGGACCCGCCAGTTTTTGCCCGGGCGCACCGCAGCCATCTGGTGCGCCCGCAAGGAGCTATGCGCGACTCGGCCCGGCAAATCGGCGAAGTATTCGGTGAATTCGAACCGCGCAACCTGCGCAACAGCCTCGGGTTGATGCAGCCGGCCGCCTGGCTGGGCAAGGCGCTGCTCGGATTTGTGATTCCGCTGGCGTTTCTGAGCGCCTACTGGCCGGATTTCAACGCTGCTGCCGGGCTGGCGCCGCTGCTGCAAGCGCTGCTGGCCTGCTGCCTGGCCGCTTCGGTTGCTGATGTCGCCGGCGCCCTGTTTAGGCTGGCACCGGGCAACCGCGCCCACACCAACCCCGAGCAAATCGCCGCCATCCTCGACATTACCGCCAGCCGCTGCCTGCGCATCGGAGCCGCCCTGCTGGCCGGTTGCGCGGTGCTCGCCTCGACCCTGCCGGCGAGTGCGGCCATCCTGATCGCCTGCCATGCATCGTTGGCGATCATCGAATCGATCTGGCTGACCAACGCAACTGCCGCCCGGGTCGTTGCAAAAGGTCTGCTGCACACCCTGGTTCTGGCCACTGCTCTGGCCGCAGTCGGTTTCGAATCGTTTCCTTATCTGAGTGCGGCTGCCGCACCGGCACTGCTGCTGTTTGAGATACTTCAGGTTCGCAGCCAGAAATAAAACAAGGCTGCTGGCGGCCGGGTAAACTGCCTAATGCCACCCACCGCCGATCAGGGAAACATTTTCGGCAAGGGAACTATATACGAGTTGACGCCAAGCACCATATGCTGCAAAAGCAGCCAGAAATAAAACAAGGCTGCTAGCGGTAGTCCTAGTGCTAGTGCCGCCAGCAGCCGATCCGGGAAACACTTTCGGCAAGGGAACTATATACGAGTTGACGCCAAGCACCATATGCTGCAAAAGCGGTAATCTGCTGCCAAGTCGATGGCAGGACATCCTTGCCGGCAACAGACGCAATCACAGTTGCCCGGCTACGCAACTGCATGCCGACCAATTGGTTCAACCAATTAGTCCTGTGCATTGTATCTGCAAGCCGCGCGTTGCGTTATCTGGCTGTCACGCATCCCCTCGATCAGGCAGCAAGGCGCGAAATTGATTGATGTTAGAGTAGGCCTTGGCCCTTTGGCCGGCTGTGCGCTTGTAGCCGCGCCAGTAAGCGAGAAACTCATCTTCCGATGCAAAGATGCCGCGCCCGGCGACGAAATCCTGCAAAGTTCCCTTGATGCTGCCAATGTTGGCCGTATTGCCGCTGCCGGAACGATCGCCGGCGATGCGCCATTTCTCCTGCATGAATACCTCAACACCATCAAATGGAATCGGCACCGTCGCAAGCGTTGCAGTCGAATAAATCGCCGCCGCCGAGCTGCGCTGGCCCTCGCCCCGCTGATAGACAAAGCCGATCACCCAGTGCTCCCGATAGTCGCGGTATGGGAATACGATGTTCTTGCTCTCAGTCTGTGGATGGATGTAACTGGTATAACTGCCCAACGTGAAATTGAACTGATCACGCTCGTGCTTGCGGTAGGTCGATTTGACGTCAATTGCGATCTTGGCGCGGTCACCGGCATTGCGCATCAAAGTGAAGTCGGGATAGTAATTTTGCTGATCCGGTTCAACCACAGTCAGTCCCGCATCCTGGGCATACGACGCGACTGCCTGCCGGGCAACGATCTCGAACAACATGCTGATGACCCTGGTATCGAAGCCAAGCGGATAGACGCGCCCGCGCCGGTCAACGACACCGCACAGGCTATAGCCGTTGCGCACCGCAGCGAGCGCGGCAAGAATGGCATCCTTCATCCGACAACCAGAGCCTCGGTCATGTCGTTGCGCAGGCTTTCCGAAGCACCCAGATGGTAGAAATGGGAGAAGGTCTTGATTTGATAGTCAGCGAACGCCTCGTGCAGCCTGTCATTGCGGCGGTACCTGTTCTCCGACCACATCGAATACAGGAACCGACAGGGCAGCGCCTTGAGTTTTGCTTCCAGCCGGGCCGCATCATCATCGCTCCAGGAGTTGAAGTAGTCTGTGCAGCGTCCCGCATAGGGCGGATCGCAGTAGACGAAATCGCCGGAGCGCGCCTTGCCGAGCACGTCCGCCCAGTCGGCGCAGACGAACTGCCATGACTTGCCTGCCATGATCTTGGCCGAGTGCTGAACCTGATTGCAGATTCTGGTGATGTAAGCGCTCCGGAACCGTTCCGGCTTGCGGCAAAAAGGCGTATTGAACCGTCCGCTGCGGTTGAAGCGCATCAATCCGTTGAAGCAGGCCCGGTTCAAAAACAGGAAATCGTGCGGATCATGCCGGTCATTGAACCTTTCCCGCACCCGGTAATAGTGCTCCTCGCCGCTGCGCGCCAACTCGCCGCCCTCGCGGACCAGAAATTCCCGCACCGTGCTGCCGGTCACGGTTTTGGCCTGGATGGCGCGGTAAAAGTTAATCAAATGCGGGTTGCTGTCGCCGAGCAAGGCGCGGCGCGGTGCGATATTCAGGGCAACTGCCGCCGAGCCGACAAACGGCTCGATCCAGCGGCCGGCACCGTCCCAATCGGTGCTATCCTCGATGAATGGCACAGCCTTCGTCTTGATGCCTTGAATTTTCAGAGGCGGAGCGTACGCGACAGCCATTGCGATGGTGGACAGAATGCAGGTCTGGCAAGGAAATATCAAAGAGAATTATATACTCATTGCCGCCAATCCGATGCAATCGGAAAAATCTCTTTCCTGACGCAAGCGTTCAGGGAATTCTTCCGGCGGCAGCGATTTTCACCCCCCGATCGGTCATTGCAGGTGGCGCTTGTTCACCAATGAAAAACCCAACCGCGGTGCCAGCAACGGTGCTAGACCCGGTAATTGGCCGATGCGATGTACTCGTTGAAGCTCTCGCACCAGATGGTGATTGCCGCGCCGGCTTCCATGTCGGCCTGGGAAACCTCATAGACCTGCGAACCCTGGAAACTCTTGATCTTGGTGATTCTGATCCGGGCAGTGTCGTTTTCGAAGTCGAGCTCGTCGTTGATGTCTGACTTGGAGTTGATGTATATCCAGAAGTTGGGTCCGGCGCCGACCTCGAAGTTGGCCTTGAACTCGATTACGTAGTTGCGATCCGGCTTGCGGTAGATTGCAATGTCGCCGCGCCCCCAGTGGATGACATCGTGTCCGATCACGTTTTGCCGGAAACGGCTCTCGGCCACCACCTCGTAGGTGGCATTGGAGACCTTCTCGTTGACCATCGGCGGCGGAAACAGGAACGGAAAGGCGGTAAGCATCACGCCCAGCCCGCCGACAAAGCCGATTATGCCACCGACCAAGAATCCTGTAAAAATTTTCATCATTGCCCTGTTGTCTCCTGTCCTCCCTGGCAAAGGGGGATTTTACGGCAAAAAGCGCCGCCAGACCAAACCGCCGCCCGATAAAGGGTCAGAAAGTGCCACTGCCGGGCGCAAACGCCCTAGAATCGGGTTTTCTGTAGCAATGTCTGAACACAATGATTCATCCTTGACCGTAGCCGGCATCTCCCACCGGGCTGCGTCGCTGGCGCTGCGCGAGCGCTTTGCGGTTCCGGCCGAGCACTGCGAGCGCACTCTGGAGAAACTGCGCCGCGGTGCCGGTGCGACGGAAGCCGCCCTGCTGGCCACCTGCAACCGCACCGAATGCTACACCCGCGGCGCCGATCCGGATGCGGTGCGCAGCGCGCTGGCCTCGCTGGGCGGCGACAATGCGCTTGAATACGAGCCGCTGATCTATGTCAAGAACTCCAGTTCGATGATCGGACACACCTTCGCAGTCGCCAGCGGCCTGGATTCGATGATCATCGGCGAACCGGAAATACTCGGCCAGATGAAGGATGCCTACCGGCGGGCGCAGGGTTCCGGGCACTGCGGCCAGGTGCTCGGCTGGGTGTTCGAGCGCGCCTTCAAGGTGGCCAAGACGGTGCGCAGCGAAACTGCGATCAGCCAGCTGTCGCTGAGCATCCCGGCGCTGTGCGCCCGGGTGTCCGAACGCATCTTCGGATCGCTGGCCAACTGCCGCATCCTGTGCATCGGCGCCGGCACCGTAATCGAAGCGGCACTGACCTACTTCGCCTCCCGGGCCAGCACCGAGATTGCGGTTGCCAGCCGCACCGCCAGCAACGCCGGGCAACTTGCCGAACGCTTTGCCGGCACCCGCGCCACCAGTCTCGATGAGGCGCGCCAGCAGCTGGCCCGCTTCGACATCGTGCTGTGCGCAACCGCGGCGGCAACCCCGATTCTGGGTAAGGGCATCTTCGAGCGCAGCCTGCGCACCCGCAAGCGCCGGCCGATGGCGGTTTTCGATCTGTCGGTGCCGCGCAACGTCGAGCCGGAAGTAGCCGAACTCGAAGACATCTTCCTGCACAAGCTCGATGATCTGGGCAAGTTGGCCGCCGCCAACCGCGACCGGCGGATGGCTGCCGCCGATGACGCCAAGGCGATCATCGATGCGGAAGTCGCCAAGTTCTGCTCGTGGCTCAACGCCCGCGACGCCAGTGCAACCATCCGCCAGTTGCGCGAGCGCATTGCGGCGATCCGCGATGCGGAAAGCGCTCGGGCCAAGGCGGCCGTCGCCGCCGGTGCCAATGCCAGCGAGCAAATCGATTTGCTGGCGCAGCGGCTGGCGCAGCGGCTGGCACACGAACCAACCCGGGCACTGGCCGATTTCTCCGATTTGCCGGAGTTGGCCGCCGAGATAGCGGCCTGGTACCGCGACGATACACAAGATGAGCAGAATAACTGAAACCATCGAGCAGCAGTTGGCCGCTGCCGCCGATCAGCTCGACAAAATCGCCGAGCAGATGGCGCAAGCAGAATCCGGGCGCGCCATCCAGCAGCTCAACAAAAAATATGGCGCTCTGGCACCGGTGGTCGAGCGCTGGCGGCAGTTTTGCGCGGCGCGGCAGCGGCTGACGGAAGCCCGCGAACTGGAGTCAGACCCGGAGATGGCTGAGCTGGCCGCCGAGGAGCAGCAGATCGCCGGCGAGTTGATGATGCAGGCCGAGGAACTGCTGCTTGAACAACTGGCGCCGCGCGATGAAAACGACAGCAAGAACGCGTTCATCGAGATCAGGGCGGCAGTCGGCGGAGACGAATCATGTCTGTTCGCCGGCGATCTGCTCAGGATGTACAACCGCTGGGCGGAAAGCAACAACATCAAGCTCAATCAGGTTTCCGCATCCGAGGGGGAAGTCGGCGGCTACAAGGAGGTGATCGCCAAGGCTTCCGGCCGCAACGCCTGCGCTTTGTTCAAGCACGAGGCCGGCGCCCACCGCGTCCAGCGGGTGCCGGAAACCGAATCACAGGGGCGCATCCACACTTCGGTGTGCACGGTTGCAGTGCTGCCCGAATCGGATTTCAAGGATGCCGGCATCGAAAACGCCGATTTGCGCTTTGACACTTTCCGCGCCTCCGGCGCCGGCGGCCAGCACGTCAACACCACCGATTCGGCGGTACGCATCACCCATCTGCCCACCGGCATCGTCGCCGAGTGCCAGGACGACCGCTCGCAGCACCGCAACCGCGACAAGGCGCTGGAGATAATCGCCGCCCGAGTGCGCGAGCACAAGTTGCGCGCCCAGCGCGCCAGCGAGGACGCGTCGCGCCGGGAAATGGTCAAAAGCGGTGAGCGCGCCGACAAGATTCGCACCTACAACTTCCCGCAGGGCCGGGTTACCGATCACCGGGTCGGGCTTACCATCCGGCGCATCTCCGAGATTCTCGCCGGCGATCTGGGCGAGTTTCACACCGCCCTGGCCCGGGCTGAACGGGCCGAGCAACTCGAACGGGCGGCGCTGGAACGATCGTGACCGAAAGTCTGGAGAGCATTCGCATTCGCGCTGGCAAGCGCATCGCTGCCGCGTTGCACATCAGCGCTGCGGCCAGTGCAGTTGAGACCCGTGCCCTGGCCCGGCACGTGCTGGACTGTGACGACACCGAGTTGATCATGCGCGCCGGACAACAAATCGCCGCCAGCGATCAGAAGCGCATCGCCGAACTGGTGGGGAGGCGGGTTAAAGGCGAGCCGATCGCCCACCTGACCGGCAGCCGCGAGTTCTACGGAGTGCACCTGGCCTGCTCGCCAGCGGCACTGATCCCGCGCCCGGAAACCGAACTGGTGGTTGATCTGGCTTTGGCGCGGCTGGCACCGGCCGCAGTCGGGCCAATCGCCGATCTGGGTGCCGGCTGCGGTGCGATAACTGCGGCGATCGCCGCCAACCGGTCCAATCTGACCATCGACGCATACGAACGCGACCGGCCGGCCGCGCAACTGGCGGCGCGCAATGTGCGCACCTGGTCAGGGCGCGTAAAGATCATCGGCCGCAGCTGGCAGCAAATAAAAAGCGCCGCCTACCAGTTGATCGTCGCCAATCCGCCCTACC
>JAPORI010000170.1 GCA_026710225.1 Betaproteobacteria bacterium | reverse complement strand
ACAACATCTATCCCGGCATCGACTATATGCAGTTCGAACTCCTGATTGTCAGCGCGGTTGTCGCCATCGGTGGCGGTCACCCTGATCGTAACAGTTGCCACATCCGAAGACGGGGCAATGGTGAATTCGCGGCTGGATGTGGCAAACGACACGCCGGCGGCAGCCAGATTATCGGTTGAATTTATCCGCACCGCACCATAGGTGAGCGAATCACCGGCGTCCGGGTCGACCGCGGCCGGGAAGATGAAGTCATCGCCGCGCACGCCGTTGGCCCGTCTGATCGCAAACGGAAACGGATCGGCGAAGGCCGGCGGATCATTGACATTGCTCAGGCTGAGCACGAATGACCCCTGGTCAAAGCCGCCCGGCTGCTCGTCGGCGCGCACGATCAGCGTATAGAGGTCCTTGTCCTCGTAGTTGAAGTTGTGCGCGGCGGCCAGACTGATCACGCCGCTGTTGGCATTGATTCCGAAATCGGCAGAATCGCTGCCAGGCACAATGCGATAGACCATCGGCCGGCCGTCGGTCTCGGGGGTCGCAGCGACAGTGCCAATCACGGTGCCAACCGTGCTGCGCACTGTGCCGGAGTTCTCGTTGATGGTCGCCGCCAGCGACCCGGCTACCAGCGCCGGCATCCCGGTGGTCGAAGTTCTCACGGTCCACTGTTCCAAATCGTGATTGCCAGAACTTGCTTGGTGCCAGCCGTCAGCCGAATACCATTTTATCAAAAAACTGTATGATGTATGTGGTTGCAGGTCGCCGATGGTAACGGTGGCGTGAGTGGCGTGCAGAACATCGCTGCTTACCGTCATTTCTATTGCCGTATCACCCTTGCTATAGTCAATTCCGATTCGGCCCCGATCGACAGGGTCGAAGTTGTTATGGTATTCAAGGTTGCTCCAGGTCAAAATCACCTCCGACTGATTGGTGTCCGCCGCAGCAAAGCGGTGATTGACATATCGATCCGGTATTTCCCCCCTGTTGTTATTGACAAGCTCGACGGTGGCGGTCAGCCGGCCAACGCCCGGTGGCGTGAAGTTGTCGGAAGCCTGGATGGTAACCGTGTAGGTAAGCTTCATGCCCGGGCGAGAGAGCGCTTCCTGTTCATAGTTGAAATTGATCGGCTTGGTAGACAGATCGCCGCTGTTCGCATCGATCTGAAAATGCTCGCTTTCCCCGACCAGCGCATAGGTGATCGGGTCCTCGTCCAAATCAAATACTCGCAGGGCTTGGTTTCCTGAACTTGTCTGGCACAATCGCAGTTGCTCGCCGTCTTCCTGCTGGCATGAAACGACCGTTTGCCTAAAGGAACCACCGCCCAGATTTACAGGCTTTGCAACGGCATTTCGTCCAAAGTTTTCAACAACTGTCCCTGCCCCCCGGCCAGTCAGATGCCAGACGGGCGGATTGTTGACATTCGCGGCGGTGAAAACATGCTGCGAGCTCCAGCCATGTCCGTCCAGATTCGGCCAGGCCAGCGACAGGGTATAGGAGTTGCCGGCGGTAAGTCCGGCAATCAGGTGGACAGTCGTATCCATCGCCAGCCGCACCACCACCGCCGGGTCATCCGAACTTTCATAGGAAAACAGCATATCGCCTGCATAATCGGCAAACTCGGCGCGATACTCGTCATTGTTCCAGGTAACCAGCAGTTTGCCGCGGCCGTATTGCGCCGCCTGCAAATCGTAACTGCTGTATGGCCCCGGCGGGTCAAGAGCGCTCAAATCCGGGGCGGTGACTACATGACGCTCACTCCATCCATATCTAAAAAACGGTTCCAGAAGTTGCCCCGGCCAGGCCAGCGACACGGTGTAGTCGGCGCCGTCGTCAAGACCGGCAAGCAGATGAACGGTCGCATCCAGGGCAAGTTCGACTGTAACCGCCGGCGCACCCTGCCCCTGATAGGCAAACAGCATCCTTTTTCCAGCAAGAGAAAACCGATCCCGGGGAAACTGCGCTTGATGCTCGTCATTGTTCCAGGTAACCCGCAACTGGCCCTTGCCGTATTTGCTCGCCTGCAAATCGTAATTGCTGTATGGACCCGGGATTTGCGGAGCACTCCTGATGAAAACAAGTGCTTCCAGCGTCGCCCGGCCGCGGATGGCGGCCGGTTCATTGTCGTGCACTTCAACGGTTACCCGGTAAGCATCTGCGCGCGTTATAAAGTTGGTAGCCGTCTTCAACCGCAACTGACCAGAATCCTCGTCAATGGCAAACAGTTCGCTAGCCGGATTTATGCTGTAAATCAGGCCAGAACTGTTGTCAGGGTCGGCGGCGACAATCGGCGCGCCAAACAGCTCGCCGACCGGATACTTGCTGGCACCGACATTCTCGTCCTTGAAGATTCTGCCAACCGAACTGGCAAAGACCGGATCGGCATTGCCAACATCTACCGCAGCCAGCACCGTGGCGGCGGCCACATTGCGGTAGTTGGCCGCCGCGGTGGCAGGAGCGAAAACCGAAACTCCTACCGCCAGATTGGCAGCCGCCTTGCGTCGCTTGCCGGCGGTGGTCAGGCTCAGCGTCAGCGACTGGGCAGTGTTCCAGTCACTGTCGGTGAAGATCATCGTCGCCGGCTGCACCGCCAGCAGACTGTCGGAAACACTGGTAATGGTCAGGGTAACCCGGCCACCGACCGTCGGTTGGGTGGTCAGTTGCACCGGCAGCGCCGATCTCGGATTCTGGACATCGAGAGTGTCCAGCGCCGAGGCATCGGCGTCAATCGATCCGGTTATATACAAAACGAATTCGTGCTCGCCAGTCAGGGCTGCACCACCGCTCTCGCTGGTTCTGATGATCAACCGGTAGGCACCCGGCCTGGTGCCGGACGCGATCGTGAATGTGCGGCTATCAGCGTCAAAGGTAACCCCGCTCGGCAGCGCCTGCGGATTTGCCAGGCTGTGGACAACCGTCTGTTCTCCTTCCGGATCGGTGGCCGCGGCCAGGGAAAAGGTTCCGCCGCTGCTGCCGGCAACTTGCTGATCGGCCAGCGGCGCGGCAAATGCCGGCGGCTCGTCAACATTGCGCGCCGCGCCGGCCAGCCGGAACTGTCCATATCGATACACTCCGGCATCGTCAGGCAGATAGGCCTGGATGGTGGCGGCAAGAAAGTTCTGGGCAGTTTCAAAGTCAAGGGTAACCGCCTCGGCCAGTTCGACAACGGCGTTACTGCCACCTCGGTTATCGCCGAGTTCAGCGACGGTGATCGACACCTGCGGTGCACCGAGCACTTGCCAGACAACACTTTCCGATGATTCACCTGTCGGCATCCATATCTCGGCAAGTTTGCTGCCGGCGGGCACATCCCCCTCCGGTGCCGAGATGGCAACATCAGCAAGATAGTATTGCAGCTGCGCCAGTTTCAAGGTGGCAAACACCGCTCCAAAACTGTCCTGCCAGGCGTATTCCTGGTCAATCAGGTGCGCTCCTCCAATTGCCGGCGAACTGTAAATGATGCCACCGGCGGCAGAGCGGTTGGGACCTGGATCGATGCCGGGCAACTGGTGGACGGAGATTACTCGCCGGTAGCGATTATTGGAAAATTGATGCTCAATATTCAAATTATTCGTAGTGGTGAAACTTCGGCCACAGACTTCCGGTGCAAAACTGTCACTGATGACGGGATTGGCAGAGACGGTAGTCTTTGCAATCATGCGCGCAATTGCGCCAGATGCGGCTACCGCGCAAAAGTCGGTGGCTATATCAAGAGTCACCCGCAGGTCGGCCGGGCGCCACCAGCCGGCGGGACCGGCAACCTGTCGCGGCGGCCGGATGACCGCGACCATGAATTGCTCCTCGTAGCGCGCACCGGCGGCGGCAACCGCGACGGTTACCGTGTGCACTCCCAGCTGGCTATCGGCAGTGGGATTGATGACCAGCACCCGGTTGGCGATGTCGGAAGTATCGATCCACGACGGCGCTTGCGCCGAATAGGTGAACGAACCGCTGCCGGCGGCCGCGGCAATGGTTACCCGGCGAACCTGATTGAGCACCAACGGCACATCGGCAGCCGGCGCCGAGAAGTCGAGGGCATCGGCGATGCTCAGCACCAACAGGCCGATAGCGGAACCTTCGTTGCGATCGGTGGCCCGCACCTGTAACGTATAGCGATCGCGACTCTCGTAGTCAAAGTGCCGGGCTGCGGCAAGACTGACTTGACCATTGCTCGCGCCGATCGCAAAGAGACTGCCGTCATAGGCGTCCTCGATGCTGTAAGTAACCGAGTCGCCTAAATCATCATCAGTAGCGGCAACGGTTGCAACCACCAGGCCGGCGGCAAGCGGCACCCGGCCGCGGCTTTCGCTGATCGTTGCCAGCAGCGATCCGGCAACGAAGACCGGATTGCTGTTGGCGGTGTCGTCAACATCGCGCAGATTGACCACCAGTTCAATCAGCGCGTGCTGATGCTGCGGCGCACCCGGTGGCCGCCTTCCGACGGTGAACGCCTCGATGGTTGCGGTGATGAACACCGGCGAACTCTCGAAGTCAACCGCGACCGTCGAGCCACTACCAATCCGCACTTCGGCGGATTGGCCGCCGTCTAGCAGTATAACATCCAGAGGCGCCGGCGTGCCGGGCAGCGCCCGCCAGGTGCTTTGGTTCTGGAACAGATGGGAAACGCTGATCGTCGCCAGGGTGATACCGGCAGCGGAATTGTTGCCCGCCACCTCGTCAGTGGTGACCGTCACTTTTGCAAACTCGTAGATAAACGGAACCTTGATGGTATCGTTGATCTGCGGATAGATAATGCGAGAGTTCCTGACACTGTTGCGGTTGCTGTATTCAACAGTAAGTCTGTAAGTGCCCGGTTGGGTCAGCAGACCGGAAAACTCGGATCTGAGCCGGTGCCCGGATCGAGGTCTGTCGGGCACAATCTTCTGATGCAGGGTTATCGCCGCGCCATTCTTGCCGATCGGCAGGGTTGTTGTCGTCGGATCAATGCAACCATTGGAACTCGCCCAACTAGGCACAATCCCGCTGTGACCTCTGCCGTTGAGACTGTATTTTGCGGATGAGTATAATGGGGTGAGGTTTTCCTTGCAGAAATCGGCCAAGACATCGATGGCAAGCCAGCCATCCATGTTGTCGATCAGGCTCATCGGCCTGATTACCTGAATGCGAAATTCGCGCTCCAGGTTGGCGCTGCCGTCAGAGATGCTCACGGTTACCATGTGATTGCCCACCTGACTTTCCGCCCGCGGTTCGAAGGTGATTACATAGGCGTCGGCACTTTCGGCCGCGCTCAGCCAGGCAGGCGGATCGTTGATCAGCGCATAACTGATAGTTGCATTTGCGGTGGTGGTTTCAGCGGCAACGGTGATCTTGTGGCTGCTCCCCAGAAACGCCAGCGTGTCATACAGGCCGCGATGTATTGACATTTTCAGGGCACGATCCTCGATGTTGAGGACGAAATCGGCGCTAGCGGAGCCGCCTCTGCTATCGAGCACCTCGACCCGGATGGTGTAACTGGCCTTGCCTTCAATGTCAAACAGGGTGCCTTGGGCAAGGGTTAGCACCCCGGTGGCGGCATCGAGGCCGAGAGTGAGGTTGCCGTCAATGTTGCTGCCGACAATCCGATAGAAGAGGTTGTCGGACGAATTGGGATCGGTGGCGGCCAGAGTGCCGACTACCGTTCCCGGCGGTGTCTTGATGCTTTTCTCGTGATACTCGCTGATGGTATTGCTCAGCGAGGAGGAAACAAACTCCGGCGGCTGGTTGCCGGCGGTCTCATCGACATCAGCCACTTCCAGCACCAGTTGCGCCCAGTTTTGCACCAGGGGAGTGGCGGTGTTGGGGCTGTAGGAATCAACAATGACGGTCAAGATGCGCGGATTTTCCAAAAGCTCGTAGTCCAGCCGGAATGGCTCGGCCAATTCGATTACCGCCTGATTCTGGACGCCGCCAACCGGCTGCACCCGCAGCAGCGGACTGCTGCGGGCGCTGTTGAGAGCGTTGACATCCCAGGTCGCACTGGCAATGTTGTCGGCAAAGGTGATCGTCGCCAGCGGATGGCCGATCGGCGCCGGGCCGATTTCAGCAATGGTTACATTTACGTTAATCAGATTGTAGACCGCCGACACTTCAAGTCGGTCGAATTGCTCTTCGGTGTAGGAGTCGGAGCCGGCAACATAGCTGGTGCGGGAAAACAGGCCAAAGCCGATCGTCATCGTATAGGTGCCCGGGGATGCAACCTTGGGGAAAAAGACCCGGTGCACCTTGCGGCCGCCCCGGTCTATCAGCTGGTGCCATATAGATGCGTTGCTGGTGCCCTGATTGCCAAACGGCAAACTAAAACGCTGCGCAGTAGCGCAGCGCCGGGCATCCCGGGTAGCCAAGCGGCCGTGCAGGGCGTGCTCGATTCTGAGCCTGCTAATTAGCAGATCGGGCCGGGGAATGTCGGTGCGGCCGCAGAATTCGGCAAACACTTCCAGGCGCGGATTGCGATTGCCCAGCCGCCAGCCCAGCGAAGGGAAGCGATCGTCGGGATTTACCCGGTTGAACGCCGGCCGGAAACCGGCCGGCCGGATCACATGCAGCTTGAACTCCTCCCGGTCGGTGGTGGTGCCGTCGCCCGCGTCAATGGTGATCGTGTATACCCCCAGATCGCCGCTGGTGGGGTTGATTTCCAGCACCCGGTTGGCGATTTCAGAAGCATCAAGCCAGTCCGGTGGATTGACTGCCGAATAGGTTACTGCCGCACCGCCGACCCCGGGAGTGGCGACGCCAATGGTTATCTTGCGCACCACGCCGGACAGCACCGGCATGTCGGGAATGGCGGTGCCGAATTCGGTGCGCGACTGCTGGGCGAGATACAGCGGCGCGGTGGCAGCGGCCGGAGGCGGCTCTGGCTGAGCGAAACGATCGGCTGGCGACATCGCGCTGGCCAGAGCCGGGACGCTGACCAAGCCAGCCCAAACCAGAGCGGCGGCCACAGTGCGCCGAGGGCGGCTCATCATCGTGCCACCCAACCGGCGGCGGCACGATGCCGGCATCCAGCAGGGGACGGTTGTCGACATTTTCTCGTTTTCCAAGCAAGCATTCTAAATGCGGTTGGGAATCGGGCGCAATCCGGCCGATGGCAAAACTGCCGGCCAACTTGGAATTCTCCTTTGCATAGCCAATCCTTGTTCAAGTGTTCATGGCTCCCCCTCTATTTCTAATTATACCACAAATGCAAAAGCCGGCGGCCAACAACCGGAGTGCTAACTGACAAAATCATTTGGGGGACGCGTTTTGTAGTAGGTGATTTTTCCGAAAGCTCCCGGAAAAATCGGTAACAACAACCCAACTCGGCTTGCTAATCCGAACAATCAGGCCCTCCAGCCAGTTTCTGGCCGCGGTGCCGCACCGGCTTATAATGCGCAAATATGGCAGTCAAGCA
>JAPORI010000205.1 GCA_026710225.1 Betaproteobacteria bacterium | reverse complement strand
CTTGATTCGAATGCGCACCCGATGCCGGTGCTCATTTCAATGATCGGCGCGATGTCGGCGTTCTATCACGAGCGCACCGACATCAGTGATCACGCCGGCCGCGAAGCGGCGGCGGTGCGGTTGATCGCCAAGTTGCCGACGCTGGCGGCGATGAGTTACAAGTACAGCATCGGCAAGCCAATCATGTATCCGCAGAATTCACTCGGCTTCGTTGAAAACTTCCTGTACATGATGTTCGCGACCCCCTGCGAGCCCTATAACGTTGATCCGACTCTGGCCAAGGCGCTCGAGACGATCATGATCCTGCACGCCGATCACGAGCAGAATGCCTCGACCTCGACAGTGCGACTGGCCGGTTCGACCAATGCCAGTCCCTTTGCCTGCGTTTCAGCCGGAGTTGCATCGCTGTGGGGACCGGCGCACGGCGGCGCCAACGAGGCGGTGCTGACCATGCTCGATGAGATCGGCGAGGTCAAGAACATTCCCGCCTATCTGCGCAAGACCCGCAGCGGCAGCAAGCGGCTGATGGGCTTTGGCCACCGGGTGTACAAGAACTTCGATCCGCGGGCCAAGGTCATGCGCAGCATTTGCCACGAGGTGCTCAAGCATCAAAAGCTGGGCAACGATCGCATCTTCAAGATTGCGGTTGAACTCGAGCGCATCGCCCTGAAGGACGACTATTACATCAAGCGCAAACTTTACCCGAATGTTGATTTCTATTCCGGAATCGTTTTGCGCGCGATTGGCATCCCGACCCAGATGTTCACCGCCATCTTTGCGATCGCCCGCACCGTTGGCTGGGTTTCCCAGTGGCTGGAGCTGCACAACGATCCGGAATTTCGGATCGGCCGGCCGCGTCAGCTCTACGAGGGCCGGCGGCCGCGTCAGGTCAAGGAGACACCAAAGGAGAAATGAGCGGCGCAAAGCCACCGGCCGGCCGGCCGCGCCGGCAGCAATCGGCGGCAACCAGTGTTCTCTACGGCGGCAACGCTGCCTATCTTGAGCAGTTGCGCGACAACCCGGCGGCCGCGCCGGCCTCCTGGCGCGACTTTTTCGCCGGTGAGGCGGCCGCCCGAGGCAAGGGCGGCGGCAGCGGCGACGGAAGCCAGTTGGCGGTTTCCCGTCTGATCGACGCCTATCGCCAGTACGGCTGTCGCAGCGCCGAGCTGGATCCGCTCGGCTATGATGATCGGATTGCCCATCCAGGTCTGGACCCGGCCAGTTGGGGACTGGGCGCAGCGCATCGGGGCAACTCCTATGTAACCGACATTCCCGGTTGCGAGCAGGCGACGCTCGACGAGATCATCAACTGTCTGCAAGAGAGTTATTGTGGCCGGATCACCGCCGAGTACATGCACACGCCCAGCACCGAGGTGAAGAAGTGGTTCATTGACAATTTCGAGGCCAGCCGCGGCAAGGCCGCGCTGGCGGCCAACGAGCGGCGGATGCTGCTGCAAAAGGTCGTTGCCGCTGATGCGCTTGAGCGTTATCTAAACACCCGCTTCACCGGCCAGAAGCGTTTTTCCCTGGAAGGCGGCGACGGACTGATCCCGATGCTTGATGTAATGCTGGTTGACAGCGTCAAGGACGGTTATGTCGAGGCGGTCATCGGCATGGCGCACCGCGGCCGGCTCAATGTCCTGATCAACATCCTCGGCAAGAGTCCGACCGAATTGTTCGAAGAATTCGAAGGCAAGGCGCAGATTTCCTTCGGTTCCGGCGACGTCAAGTATCACCAGGGCTTTTCCTCGCAGTTGCACTCGGCCGGGGATGAAATGCATCTGGCGCTGATGTTCAATCCTTCCCATCTGGAGATCGTCAACCCGGTGGTGGAAGGATCGGTGCGCGCCCGCCAGGACCGGCGCAACGATCATGACGGCGCGACGGTGTTGCCGGTGCTCATTCACGGCGACGCGGCTGTGTCCGGGCAGGGAGTAGTTATGGAGACCCTGCAGATGTCGCAGCTGGAAGGCTACCGAACCGGCGGCACCGTGCACATAGTGGTCAACAACCAGATCGGCTTTACCACCTCCCAGCGCGACGATGTGCGCTCGACCTACTGGTGCACCGACATAGCCAAGATGGTTGATGCGCCGGTGCTGCATGTCAACGGTGACGATCCGGAAGCCGGCATCCAGGCGATGCGCCTGGCTCTGGCCTGTCGGCGGCAAACCGGCGCCGACATCTTCATCGATTTGATCTGCTTTAGGCGGCACGGCCACAACGAGCAGGACGAGCCGATGGTAACCCAGCCGTTCATGTACCGGCATGTCAAGAAGCATCCCGGTCCCGCTCAGGTCTACGCGCAGCGGCTGACTTCCGAAGGGGTGATCAAGGATGGCGAGTTCGAGACGATGCGCCGCGAATATGCCGATCGTCTCGACAGCGGCAAGCCGGCCAATGATCATATCCAGCCGGCGGCGACGAGCAAGTTCGTTGACTGGAGCAAGTTCGCCCCTGGTGACACCCGCTGGGATGTTGCCATCGATACCGGTGCGCCGGCCGCCAAGTTGCGCGAATACGCGGCGGCGCTGATCCGGCTTCCCGATGGATTCGAGGTGCATCCGCGGGTGGCCAGCGTCCTCAAGGCGCGTCGGGAAATGGGTGCGGGAAACCAGCCGATCGACTGGGGCATGGCCGAGAATCTCGCCTATGCGGCGCTGCTTGACGAGGGTTATCCGGTGCGCATTTCCGGTCAGGATGTCGGGCGGGGAACCTTCTTTCACCGCCACGCGGCCCTGCATGATCAAAAGCGCGGCCAGCGGGCCGAGCGCGCCTATTTCCCGCTCAAGCACCTGAAAGATGATCAGCCGCGCTTTGACTGCATCGACTCGCTGCTGTCGGAAGAGGCGGTGCTTGGCTTCGAATACGGCTACTCGACCACCAATCCCAACGCTCTGGTGATCTGGGAGGCGCAGTTCGGCGACTTTGCCAACGGCGCCCAGGTGATCATCGACCAGTTCATCAGTTCCGGCGAGTTCAAGTGGGGACGGCTGTGCAACCTGGTCCTGCTTTTGCCGCACGGCTATGAGGGACAGGGACCTGAGCATTCATCAGCGCGGCTTGAGCGCTATTTGCAGCTATGCGCCGAATACAACATGCAAGTGTGCGTGCCGAGCACCGCCGCCCAGGTATTTCACCTGCTGCGCCGGCAGATACTGCGGCCGATGCGCCGGCCGCTGATCGTGATGTCGCCCAAGAGCCTGTTGCGGCACAAGGAGGTGGGCTGTTCGATCGATGATCTGGCTTCCGGCCGCTTTCAGGCGCTGCTGCCCGAAAGCGACGCGGCAATCAAGCCGGCCAAGGTTTCCAAGTTGCTGGTCTGCTGCGGCAAGATCTACTACGAGTTGCGTGCCGAGCGGGAAAAGCGCAAGATAAACGACATCGCAATTGTTCGCATCGAGCAGCTGTATCCGTTTCCGCACGAGCAGTTCGACGCCCAGATCAAGCGCTACAAGAATCTCAAGACCGTATGCTGGTGCCAGGAGGAGCCGGGCAACCAGGGCGCCTATCACCGGATCATGCACTACCTGCGCCGGCACATGCACGCCAAGCACGAATTCAAGTATGCGCTGCGGCCATCTTCGGCATCGACTGCGGCTGGTAAGCCGGCGTTGCATCGCCGCCAGCAGGAAGAGATCATCGAGGCGGCATTGCTGCCAGTCGAAAACCAGAGGTAAGTTGCAATGGCAGATGTAAAGGTTCCGGAGTTAGCCGAATCGATTTCTCAGGCCGAGGTTTCCGAGTGGCTGGTCAAGACCGGTGATGCAGTAGAGCAGGGACAGCAGATAGCCGCGATCGAAACCGACAAGATCGTGCTTGAGGTCTATGCATCGGCCAGCGGAACGGTCGGCGAACTGCAAAAGAAAGTCGGCGATGATGTTGCCAGCGGCGAACTGCTGGCAACAATAACTGAAGGCGCTGTTGCTGCCGCGGCTGCTGCCTCTGCCGAGCCACCGGCTGCCAGTGCAAAAGACGCCAGCGCCGGGGGAGGCGGTGGCGAAAGTGTCGCGATCAAGGTTCCGGAACTGGCCGAATCGATTTCGGAAGCGTCGCTGGAAAAGTGGCTCAAGCAGGCCGGTGATCCGGTCGCGACTGATGAGGTGATTGCAACCATCGAGACCGACAAGGTGGCACTGGAGATTCCCTCGCCGGTTACCGGGGTTTTGGCCGAACAGGCGGTTGCCGTCGGCGATTCGGTCGTCTCCGGCCAGTTGATTGCCAAGGTTGCACCGGGCAGTGCGCCGGCGGCCGCGGCTGCAAAGCAGCCGGCCGTGCAAGAAACTGCCGCGCCTGCTTCTGCTGCCGCGGCACCGGCTTCTTTCCCGGCCGCGCGCAAGATGGCCAGCGAACTTGGCGTCGATCTGGGGACGATTGCCGGCAGCGGCAAGGGTGGCCGGGCAACCAAGTCCGATGGTGCCGCAGCAGCTGCCGGTGCGGTTGCCGAGCCGGCGGGTTCAGCCGCTGGTGAGCGCAATGAGCGGCGGGTGAAGATGACCAAGTTGCGCATGGCGATTGCCAACCGGCTGCTTGAATCGCAGCGCAGCGCGGCGATTTTGACCACTTTCAACGAAGCTGACATGTCGGCGCTGATTTCGATGCGCAAGCGCTACAAGGAACAGTTTCAGGAAAAGCACGGCATCAAGCTGGGGATCATGTCGTTTTTCGTCAAGGCCGTCTGTGCTGCGTTGCGTGAGTATACGATCGTCAATGCCGCAATCGATGGCAACGACATCGTCTATCACGATTACTGTGATGTTGGCATCGCAGTTGGATCGGAACGGGGACTGGTGGTTCCGATCCTGCGCAACGCCGAGAGCATGGGGATGGCCGCAATCGAAGCGGCGATCGCCGATTTCGGCGCTCGGGCGCAGTCCGGCAAGCTTGAACTGGAGGAGCTGTCCGGCGGCACCTTCACGATCACCAACGGCGGGGTGTTTGGATCGCTGGTTTCGACACCGATCATCAATCCGCCGCAAAGTGCGATTCTCGGTGTGCATGCGACCAAGGAAAGGCCGGTGGCAATTGATGGCGAGGTGGTAATCAGGCCGATGAACTATCTTGCCCTTTCCTATGATCACCAGATAATCGACGGCCGGGAGGCGGTGCAGTTTCTGGTTGCGGTAAAGCAGGGGCTCGAGGACCCGAGCCGGCTGCTGCTGGAGATTTAGAATTAACCGTCCACAAGGACGGCTTTTGTCCAGAGGGTTTTGCCAGGGTCGCTTGCGCAGATGAAAAAGAAGCCGCGTCGGTCTCCATATACTGTTCTCGGGGTGGCGCCGGATGCGACCAAGGAGGAAATCGAACTTGCCTACCGCCGCAAGGCAATGAAGCTGCATCCGGATCGCAATCCGGATCCGAATGCCCTCGATCAGTTCCGGGAAATGCGCCAGTGCTATGAGCTGCTTGTTTCTCCGGTCAGCCGGGAACTGGTCGATCGGATGTTCGGTTTCACAGCGCCCAAAAACGGCAAGAAGCCAGGCCCGCAACCGGCTTCCCATGCCGGTGAAAAAGCGGTCGATTTCTCCGCCTACACCCGCCAGGCTGCCGGCGGCTACGAGCAAGACTTCGATCTGGGCACCAATTACTCGCTGCTGGCGCTGCTGGTGCATGTTTTGCATCTGCAAAACATACCTTTCAAGACGATTGTCTGCTTGCCGATCATGGCCCTGATTCACTACCAGGCCATCCATTACCGGGGAATGGACATCGATTTGCCGCTGCTGCACATAGCCGCCCAGGCGCTGGTTGCCGCCGCCGTCGGCGAGATTGTCATCGGGTTTGCATCGATGTGCTATCGCTGGACCGTGCGCCGGGTGGTAAACGGCCTGGTATGCTGGGCGGTTGCCTTGTCGGTGTTGTGCTGGTCGGGGTCCCTGTTTCTCAATGCCACCGTCCAGACCCAGATTCCTATTGAACTGGTGCAAAATGCCTCCTGGCTGGGGGTGATAGCCTCGGTGTATGCCTGGCTGGTGCTGTGCTTCACTTTCCAAAGACACCATCCGACCTGGGAGGTGCTGCTGATATGGGCCGGAATCGTCGGCCTGGCGGTAGTCATTGTCAATCTTGGCTACGCCTTTCAATCGCCGCTGATTGCAGCTTGGCCAGCAAGATGAGCGGGTTTATGCTATAATATCCGGTTAGCCTGATTTTTTTTCTGAACGAGAGCAACTTTTTTTGATGGTCAGTTCCGCCCCCGGGCGCCCCGATGGGAGCGCCGACAACAAAAACGCAACCCCTATACAAGCCGATGCGCTGGCCGATTTGCTCAAGCGCACCTGCGCGGCCGCCGAGCGTATTGACGAAAGTGCCTATGCGCCGATCCTGCCGGTGGTAAGAGAGCGGAAAATTGAACTCACCGACAAGGCCTATCAGCGCACTGCCGAACACCTGATCGGTGAACACGGATTGCCTCGCGCGACGCTGATCGCTCTGGCGACGCGGCTGGGCGGCGGCAAGGGCGGCCAGCCTCTTGACGAAGTAGACGCTGGCAAGTTGCTTGGCAAGTCGGTCAAGTTGCTGCGCGATAACGAGGCACCGGCGCTGCAAAATGCCAGCAAGTTCAATAACAGCGCAATCTGGAAGGCGGTTGCTCTGCAATTGCTTTCGACCCGCAAGGGCAAGACGATGCCGCTGCCGGGCAGTCCGGCCGCCACCGGCAAGAAAGTTGCTGCCAGGGCCGCTGCCGCAGCGGCAACTGCCCGGCAAGACAAAACTCAAAAGCCCGCGGGCAAGGTTGCGCTCAAGCAACAGGAACAAGCGCCGATTAGTGCTGGCGCACTGGCTGACTTGCTCAAGCGCACCTGCGTGGCTGCCGCCAGAATTGACGATAGCGCCTATGCGCCGATCCTGCCGGTGTTGAAAAAAGGCCGCAAGATTGAACTCACCGACAACGCCTATCAGCGTGCTGCGCAGCGGCTGCTCGGCGAGCAGGGTCTGCCTCGCTCGGCGCTGATCGCCTTGGCAGCGCGGCTGGGCGGCGGCAAGGACGGCAAGCCTCTTGATGAGGTCGCCGCCGGCAAGACGCTGGGCAAGTCGGTCAAGTTGCTGCGTGATCAGGAGGCGCCGGCGCTGCAAAATCCCAGCAAGTTCAACAACAACGCGATCTGGAAGGCGGTTGCCCTGCAACTGCTGTCAACCCGCAAGGGCAAGACCATGCCGCTGCCGGGCAGTCCGGCTGCTACCGGCAAGAAGATCGCTGGTGCGGCTGCCGACCGATCGGGCAAGAACCGGAAATCTTCTAGCAAGATGGTTGCGGTCAAGAAGGATGTTGAACCGCCGATTAGTGCTGGTGCGCTGGCCGATTTGCTCAAGCGCACCTGCGCGACCGCGGCAAAGATCGACGATAGCGCCTATGTGCCGCTCCTGCCGGTGTTGAAAAAAGGCCGCAAGATTGAACTCACCGACAACGCCTATCA
>JAPORI010000154.1 GCA_026710225.1 Betaproteobacteria bacterium | reverse complement strand
GTACGGTCGGGTAGCCAGGCACAAGGGCGGCAACGGGTCGTCTCTGGTGGACATTGATGAACTGGGCAGATATTATCGTGGCCGCAAGGATGAGCGCCGCAGCAAGTGGCAGGACAAGATGCCGGAGGCAACCAACTGGGCGCTGTCGTTCGAACACTGCCGGGAATCCGAGACCACCAAGCATGTCCATCGCCTGCATCCATACAAGGGCAAGTTCATTCCGCAACTGGCCGAATACTTTCTTGATCGGCATACCGATCGATTCAAGAAAAAGGCGATCTTTGCCAAGGAGGATTTGCTTCTCGATCCGTTTTGCGGCAGCGGCACCACCTTGGTGCAGGCGGCCGAACTTGGTCTGCACGCAATCGGGGTGGATGTTTCACCGTTCAATGCATTCATAGCCAACATCAAGACTGGCCGGTTTTCAATACCGGCGGTCGAACGCGCCAGCAACCGCATTCTCCACAAGCTTACCAGCGCTTCCTGTCATCAGGAAACATTTCAGTTTGACGCCGAACTTGCGCAGGCACTAAGCGCGTTCAATCGCGAGTTCTTTCCTTCGCCGGAGTTCAAGAAAAAGGCAAGAAGCGGTGAAATGGACGAAAAGGAGTACGGGCAGCAAAAACAGCGGATGTTCATGCGCACCTACCGGAAAATCGTCGCCCGCCACAATATTGATCTGGAGTTTTCCGCCACCGACACTTTCATCGGCAAATGGTTCATGCCACCGCTGAAAGAGGAAATAGAACTGGCCAAGCGGGAAATCGACCAGCAGCCTGATGCTGCCATCCGCGATTTGCTCAAACTCATCCTGAGTCGCACCGTGCGCTCCTGCCGGGCAACCACCCACAGCAATCTGGCAACTTTGGACCAGCCGGTCAATTATCCTTATTACTGCAACAAGCACGGCAAGATATGTCGGCCGGTGCTGTCGATCATCTCCTGGTGGAAGCGCTATGCCGCCGACACCATTGCCCGGCTGGTTGAGTTTGACCGCCTGAGAAGCGCCAGCCACCAGGCCTGTCTGGCCGCCGATTCCAGAACTGCCGATCTGGCGGCGCTGACCAAAGGCGCACATCCACAGTTGCACCGGCTGCTGAAAGACAAAAAGGTGCGGGGGATTTTTTCCAGTCCACCCTATGTCGGCATGATCGACTATCACGAACAACACTCCTACGCCTACGAACTGTTCGACTTCCCTCGCTACGACTGCGACGAGATAGGACCGCTGGCACACGGCAAGGGCCTGGCTGCCCGCACCCGTTATGTGGAGGCAATCGCGGCTGTGTTGCAAAACTGCCAGCGGTTCATGGTTGCCGACTGCGATGTGCTGCTGGTTGCAAACGATCAATTCGGCCTGTATCGGCAAATCGCCGAGCGGGTGCAAATGAAGATCGTGCAAGAGCACATCCGTCCGGTTTTGAATCGTTCCGAACGGGACCAGGGGGCATATTCGGAGACCATTTTCCATCTCAAGCGCAGTTGAGTTGGATGCCCAAGATTGATCCGTGCAATATCCTGTTTGAGGTAATGAAGAGTGGGTGCGCAAACTTGCGCTCCTACTCCTCATGTCGTGTTCATCAGCCTGGTGCAGGATATGCAATGACCAGATTAAGTGCCAGTGGCTTCGGCCGCTCCTTTTTTTTGCCCCCGTGGCTAGATATGATAAAATGACGGTGGGCATCAAGGAAGATCATGACTAAATCAACAGTTACCCAAAGTTCCGAGGGCATTGACCCTCATTTAGCCGGGCACTATGTGCTTGCCGCCTGCGAGGCAGCCGCTTGCCGCAATGTCCGCCCGCTGAAATTCCTGAAACTGGTCTATATAGCCCATGGCTACCATCTGGCCATATGGGACGGCCCACTGCTCAATGTTCCGGCTGAAGCGTGGAAATACGGCCCGGTAATCAGGGATTTGTATTTTGCCGTCAGGCATTTTGGCGGCAGGGAAATACCTTGGGGCTTGCTGGCCGGATATGTGCCCAAGGAAGAACCGGATAACTCATCCTACAAGGAAGTTATAGCCGAAGTGATAAAAGCCTATGGAGAATACGATGGGCTTATGCTTTCAGCTGCCACCCACCAGAAAGGTACTCCTTGGAGCATCACCCGTGACCGTTATGGCCCCGACGCTCCGATTGACAACGAACTGCTCAAAAACTATTACAAGAAACTGTTGGCCTGACAATGGCGGAGATAGTTCCCAAGGACGTCCAGAAGGACATTGGGTTGAAAGAAGCTCGTGAAGAGGTAAAGTTTCTGGAAGAGAAGCATGTTTCTGCGATTAACATAAAGTGGGAAAATGCTGTTTATAAAGCCAAAGTAGGGCTATTGTTCACAGTTGCAGGTGCTGGCGGAGTAACTATAGTTGCATTTTTTGCACATTTGTTGTTGCCTGCCGAATACCAATTCATGTCTCAGGAAAACTTTAATTTTGTGCGTGATATGCTGATATCACTTGCAAAAATGGTGATGGGTGGAATAATAGGGCTTTTCTTTTTTAGAAACAGGTAGGCTGGCGCAGAGTGCCTTTTATCTGCTGGCAGATCCGGTCCCGGAAGTGACCGGGCACCGCCGGCACCCGGCTACCTTGCTTACAATGGTTGTTAAATGAGTGGCAGCAGCAATGACCAGACAGCCGGACGAGTCTGCCCGCGCGACTGGCAGCTGGGAGCCGGGCATTTACGCACAGCCCAATCAATCTGCGCCGATTGCCTGTGGGTGGTTGGCGGTCTGTACGGAAACCTGCCGGCGCTGCAAGCCTGGCAGCGGCTTTATCAGCTTGATGTGGATGCCGGGCTGGCTACGGCCGCGGTATTCAACGGTGATTTTCACTGGTTTGATGCCGAGCCGGAAACTTTTGCCCGGATCGAGCGGGAGGTGTCCGAATTTGCCGCTACTGCCGGCAATGTTGAAGCGGCAATCGCGGCGCCAAACGCCCTCATCGGCTGCGGTTGTGCATATCCGGCTTCGGTTGGCGATGATTTCGTTGAGCGTTCCAATCGCATTCATCAGCGGCTTGCCGCGGTTGCCGCTGGGCATCCTGATGCCGTTGACCGGCTGGGTCGCTTGCCGTATGCCTATCGGGCGACGGTCGCCGGCTTGCGCATCGGGATCATTCACGGCGATCCGGACTCGCTGGCCGGCTGGGCTCTGGCTTACGAGAACTTCGCGGCCGACCCAGCTCGATTGAGTGCCCAGATCGATGACTGGTCGGCGGCGGCGCAAGTTGATGCATTTGCCTGCACCCACACCTGTCTTGCCTGGGCAGCTGATTTTCCTGCCGCGGCGGTAATCAACAATGGTGCCGCCGGCATGCCCAATTTCAGCGGGCAGACCTGGGGTCTTGCCACCCGGATTGCCGCGGCCGAACACGCCTGGCCGAATGCGCTGGCTACCATCCGTCGCCAGAATACCGTGTTGCAGGCGGTTGCGATTGACTACGATCAGGCTGCTTGGCTGGAATTGTTTGCCGGCATCTGGCCGGATCAATCACCGGCATGGCGCAACTATCACCAACGCATCTGTGAAGGTCCAAAGCATTTGGCCGCGGCTGCCTGGCCGGCGGCGCGCTGAGACAGCCAATCAGGCTTGCTGGCTTAGAATGAGTTGCCTATGACAAATCTGGCTGCCATGTCAGCAGCCCTTATCGCATACATGGTGGTCGTATGGGTGGTTGCACCCAAGCGGGTGCGCGCTGGCCAGTTCTTCACCGGCAAGGATGGTTCCGGCGCCGAGCCGACCCTGATGCTGCTGATTGCCAGTTCGGCGATCTCGTGGATATTCGCCAAGTCGATCGTCAATTCGGCTTCGCTCACCCACGGCTTTGGACTGTGGGGCGGTTTCGGCTACGCCCTGTATTACCTGAGTTTCATAGTGGTGGGGGTGGCGATCTATCTGCTGCGCCGCTACGGCGACTACCGGTCTTTGCCCGATTTCATGACCAGGCGCTACGGAATCTTGTGCATGCGCCTGTTCCTGCTTGCGGTTGGCATCCGCCTGTTCAACGAAGTGTGGTCGAACACCAAGGTGATTGGCCTGTTCTTCGGCTCCGAGGGCAGCTCTGGCTATTGGGGAGCGGTGGCGGCCTTTTCCGCCTTTTGCGCTGCTTACAGCATTCGCGGTGGTCTGCGCGGCTCGCTGGTTACCGACGGCATTCAGATGCTGCTGGCGGTTTTGCTGTTGTGCATCGTGCTGGGCGCGGTTGCACCGACCCTTTCCGGCGGGCTGCCGGAGACCACCGGTGCCCAGGTTGCTGGCGGCATGACCTTTGCTGCCCTGGCGATCGTCCAGAGCCTGTCATACGGGTTTCACGATCCGGTGATGACCGATCGGGCGTTCATCACCAATCCCAAGCGGATGCTGCGTGCCTTTTGCGCCGCGGCGCTAGTCGGCATCGCCTTCATCTTCCTGTTTGGCCTGACCGGATCGTTTGCCACCAAGATCGGCCATACCGGCGGCGACATCATGGCCAGCATCACCGGGGCGGTAGCGCTGCCGGCGGTGGTTGTGTTCAGCCTGCTGATGCTCACCAGCGCCGGCTCGACTCTCGATTCGACCTTTACCAGCTCTTCCAAGCTCGCCGCCATCGACTGGTCCGCTGCCCATGACAAGGCTGTTGAACCCGATCAACGGCAACTCGGGCGCGGCCGGGTGATCATTGCCATAATCGCAATTCTGGGTAACCTGCCGCTGCTGAGTCTTTACTTCGGCGACCAGATCGGCCCGGCAATCATCAAGGCCACCACCATCAGCGGCACGATGGTAATGGGTTTGGCGCCGATCATCTTGCTGTGCTTCATCAAGTCGGCTGGCAAGGTAAGTTTTCATCTTTCGTTTTGGACCGGCATCATTCTCGGTGTCGCGCTGGCAGCCGGAGCGGTGCCTGAGACCCTGGCGGTTGGCAGCGGCAAGTATGCCCTGTCTTTGGGTGTCAACCTGTTCGGGTTGGTGCTGTGCTCGCTGCTTTATGTCGCCGGTGCATTGGTGCCTGGACAGCGCGCTGCATCCGAGGCAGCCGCCTGAGCGAAAATCGTGTCATGCGCTGCCGGTTTGCGATATTCGCATAGTTGTTTGAGGTAAGTTTGTTGACCATGTGCCGGGCGCGTCGAGAAACTTATTACTGCTTGCCGGAAGATTTCCTTGAAACAACAGGGCTTGCTACATCCGCCTGCCTCCATCAATGATCGTCGTTATCCAGTGTGCAGCCAGCAAGCGGCAAGATGCCGGATACCTGCACAACAGGACCGGGGAAAAGATCGTCTTTGTTGCCCAGCCCGATAAGGTTGCAAAACGCGGCCGGAAAGTGCGCTACGTCCGGCCGGATGACATTTCCGATACCGGCAAGAGTTATCGGCAGGTCCTCGCCGATTACAACCGGCCTGCTGCCGCCAAGAAGAATCCATTTGGCCTGTTGCCGGCCTGGCAGTTGTATAAAAATCCAGCCTACCGGCTGCTGGCTGAGTATTGTGGATTGGATCGGCTGTATATCCTTTCAGCCGGCTGGGGGTTGATTGCGGCTGATTTCCTCACCCCGCTCTACGACATCACTTTCAGCAAGGCGGGTAATGTTGATGTTAGCAAGCGGCGGGGCAAGAACGAGGACTGGCCGGATTTTGCGATGCTGCCCGTAGATTGCAACGAGCCGGTGATGTTTCTGGGCGGCCGGGACTATCTGCCGCTGTTTTGCAAGTTAACTGGCAAGATAGGCGCGCCGCGGTTAGTCTGGCATAACTGCGATCGCGGTCGTGAACCGGATGCACCCGGTTGCCAGTTGCGGCGCTTTGCCAGCCCGACCAAAACCAACTGGCATTATCAGTGTGCGCGCAATTATGTTGAAGGAAAGATTTCGGTAAAGGATGCTTCCTGAATAAACTGGTTGCTGGTTTTTACGGCCGCCTGCCGTTGGCAATGCTGGCTGCTTCCGGAACTGATATGTCCAGCAACAGGGCACCCTTGCGGATCGAGATCAGCCCTTCGGCCAACGCCTGGACGCATAGCTTCCTGAACCTGCTCGGCAGTTCCGGGTTGTGTTCCGGCTGGTCAGGCATCGGCAAAGGCTCCCGGCTTTGCCATTGGCGGGCATAGGTGCGCCGGGCGTATGCCAGAGCATGATCATCGAGGCTGCCCAAGGCGTTGAGGCGCAGCAGCACTTCAATTGCACTTACTCCGTAAATGCGTTTGAGCAACAGTATCTCATCGGCGATGATGCGCTTGCGGCGCTTGCCGATCTGGGCTTGCAGGTGCTTGCCAGGCATCAGGAATGCGCCGGCAAACAGCCGGGCGGCCTTCTCGTCATTTTTGTGGCAATGCGCCAGATGGTGAAACAGTTCGTGGGCCATGGTTATCCGGCGGCACTCCCGATTGTGGCGCCGGTTGATGATGATGGCGCTGATTTTCTTGCCGCAGCCCTTGATCTTTGCCGTGCAATGCAGGCCGAAAAGATTTTCCGGCAATTTTAGCGCGCAAACCTTGATTCCCTGATGTTCAAGCAGATCGGCCATGCTGGCAATCGGGCCTGAACCGAGTTTCCAGTCCCGGCGCAGCTTGGTGGCGAAGCTCTCGACCTCGGCCATTTTTATCGCTTTGGGCTTTTTGAACGGCCGGGGGCACAGGTCGAGAATTTGCTCTATTTCATGCCAGCCCTGCAAGAAGTCGGTTATCGCGGCAACTGCCTGCACCTTTTCCCGGGACGGCAAGGGGGCGCCCTTGCGCAACCGGATGTCTGCGGGTGCAATCTCGATGTCCTGCCTGGCCATCAGGCGGTCGATTGTGGTGTCCAGGGCATCGGCGATCTTGGCGAGGATGTCGGAGCTGGGACAAAACTCGTCTCGCTCGTAATTGCTCAGGGCTTGCGCCGAAACCGCATTGCCGATCCGGTCCGACAATGCGCGCAGGCTCAGCCCTTTGCGCTTGCGCATGGTTTGCAGTCGTTCGCCAAACATTTTCATAGGATTGCGGTTTTGTTTTACAGAACGCAATTCTACATCAAATTTGTCAACATAGGCAATTTGCGCTGTCAGGCAAGGCCAGCCGGCCGGTTCCCCAGTTGCCAGTTTCCCTGCCAGCAACAATCTCAGCCCTAGGATTCCAGCAGCAAAGGTTGCTTGCCAAGCAGTGATAGAATTTCGCTTAATTAGCTTATTCCGTCGCTCAGTTTTACGCGACCACTCCTAAGGCTAAAAACCGCAAGTCCAACAAATACCGCAATGACGATACCATAAAGGAATCCGTCGCTGCCTGGATGGGGAAAAAATTCTTTGGAGAAGAAAAGAAGAAGTTGCGCAGTAAATTGTGGTCAGGCGAATGGAGAATGAAATTTGTGCATGGCAACCTTAAGGATGATGATGCCAGAGAATTGGATTTGATGCGGGAAAATGGTATAGAGGTCATTACGGTTGCAAAGGTTATTGAAGAGTTGAAAGACCCTAAATTTGGCGCAGGTCTTAAAACCGCAGGAATTGCAACCAATATGAC
>JAPORI010000013.1:908-7478 GCA_026710225.1 Betaproteobacteria bacterium | reverse complement strand
GCCAGTGCGACATCCTTGCGCATCAGCAAATCCAGCACCCACTTGATGATCTGGCTCGAAGCGATCTTTGCCGCATCCTGCTGATAGAGACGCTCGGTAACCCGGTCGACGCAGGCATCGATTGTCTCGGCGGTGCTCTTTCCCCGGCGGCCGGCATAGCCAAGACTCTTGCGCAGTTTCTCGCGATCGAACTCCTCGGTTTGGCCGCCGCGCTTGCTTACCAGATAGTCGGGCAGCAGCGGCAACTGCTCGGCACGGTGCCGGCCATGCAACTCGGTGGTGCTGAAGCGAAAGTCGCAGGCCTTGCACATCCGCCGGCGGTACTTGACCTTTCCGCCCGGGCGTGAATCCTGCACCTTGGTATCGTTACTGCCACAGCGCGGGCACTTCATCGGTAAGCCGCACCAGTAAAGCCTTTGTCGTTCAATTGCCGGCAATATGAAAGAAAACGATACATAAACTGCGCTATTGTAATCGCCTTTGGAAAACCTGTGCAAAACTTGCCCTAATTAAACCATTCGGACCGCCAAAAAAACCTATCTTGATGCTTTCCCCAAGCCTGCCTTCAACAGGCGCCGGCAAACCTCATTCGCTGCTCTGCAAAGCGGCTAGGAATTCTGGCCGGCATAAGCGGGAAAGCGGGTGCAGATCGCCTTGACCTTTTCGGCGACCTGCGCCTCGATACCGGCGTCGCCGAGATTGTCGACAACTTCCAGGATCAACTTGCCCACCTCGCGCGCTTGTTCTTGGCCAAGGCCGCGGGTGGTCAAGGCCGGAGTGCCGATGCGAATCCCGGAAGCCTCCGCCGGCGGCCGCGGATCATCGGGGATGGCATTCTTGTTCAAGGTGATGTGCGCCCGATCGAGAGCCTCCTCGACTTCACGGCCGGAAACATTCTTGGGGGTAAGGTCAACCAGAAACATGTGCGACTGGGTGCGCCCGGAAACGATGCGCAGGCCGCCAGCGGTGAGTACCTCGGCCATCGCCTCGGCATTTGCCAGCACCTGCTTTTGATAGTCCTTGAACTCCGGCTGCAAGGCTTCCCCGAATGCCGCCGCCTTGGCTGCGATCACATGCATCAGCGGCCCGCCTTGCAGATTGGGAAATACCGCCGAATTGAGCTTCTTGGCATACTTTTCCTCGGCCATGATCAACCCGCCGCGCGGTCCGCGCAGGGTCTTGTGGGTGGTGCTGGTCACAAACTGGGTGATGCCGACCGGCGACGGATACACCCCGGCGGCGACCAGCCCGGCGTAGTGGGCGATATCGGCCAGGACCAGCGCTTCGTTGGCGTCGGCTATGTCGCGAAAGCGCTGCCAGTCGATGTGCAGCGAATATGCCGAGGCACCGCAGATGATTAGCCGCGGCTTGTGCTCGGCAGCCAGGGCGGCCACCTGCTCATAGTCGATTTCCTCGCTTTCCGGGTCAAGGCCGTAGGAGACCGAATTGAAGAACTTGCCGCTGATGTTGACCTTGGTGCCGTGCGAAAGATGACCGCCGGCCGGCAAGCCCATTCCCAGCACCGTATCGCCGGGCTTGCAGGTGGCGAGCAGCACCGCCAGATTCGCCTGCGAACCGGAATGCGGCTGAACATTGGCATATTCGGCGCCGAACAATTGCCGGGCTCGGTCAATCGCCAGCCGCTCGACTACATCGACATGCTGGCAGCCGCCGTAATAGCGCCGACCCGGATAGCCTTCCGCATACTTGTTGGTAAGGAAACTTCCCTGCGCCTCGATTACGCTGAGGCTGGTGGTGTTCTCCGAGGCAATCAGTTCAAGGTGATTCTCCTGGCGTTCTTGTTCGGCGGCTATAGCCGCGGCCAGTTCAGGATCGGATTTGGCAAGCGAGGTGCTATCGGCAATGTAGGACATATGGTTGGCTGGCTAACAGGAACGAGGAAAGTAAAGGCGGCTATTCTACTTTGATGAAAAAAGCGCCCGGATGTTGCTGCTGTAAATCGCTGCGGCTGATAGAATCACTTGGCCGGGGTGCAACTCATCAACCGGAGAGGTACCGAAGTGGTCATAACGGCGCTGACTCGAAATCAGATGGACGGGCAACCGTCACATGGGTTCGAATCCCATCCTCTCCGCCAGTTTTTCCAATTCCAATCCAACTTGCAAGGTGGGTCGTACAGGGATCGAACCTGTGACCAACGGATTAAAAGTCCGCTGCTCTACCAGCTGAGCTAACGACCCGGGGCAAACGCGAAATTATAAGCCGCAAGGCTTGCAATTGTTTCAATCCCTCTCGGTCAGGCATTTCTTGAGGTGGATGATCAGGCCGTTGCAGTAGCGCTCGATCTGATCGAAAACCTCGTCGAATGCCGATCTTTCCCTGTGATACGGATCGGCAACTTCCCGCCCGTCGCCGAACTCACCCAGCAGTTTGATCTTGCCGGCAGCAGCGGCAGGCGCCCGTCGCTTGAGAGTCTCGACATGACGGTTGTCAAGGCCGATGATCAGATCGAAGTCCGCAAAGTCCTGACGGCGAATGCCGCGGGCTTTCAACCCCGACATGTCATAGCCGCGGTAGTGGGCGGTCTCCACCGAGCGCTCGTCCGGCGGCGAGCCGGCGTGCCAGTCCTCGATGCCGGCCGAGTCGACTTCGCATTCGCTGCCCATGCCGGCGCCTTTTAAACGCAGGGCGAGAATCGCCTCGGCGGTTGGCGAGCGGCAGATGTTGCCGGTGCACACGAACAAAATCTTGAACTTGTCGGAGTCGTCTTCCATCAGTCTGCTCCTTCAAGAACGCCGTCGCGCAGTTGGGCGATGCCGGCCAGCCGGCCGGCCTGTTCGGAATCATGGGTGGCCAGCAGCAGCGCACAGCGGTTGCTGGCGCACTGTTCAAGCAGGGTATCGACAACTGCTGAGGCAGTCTTGCGATCCAGATTGCCGGTCGGCTCGTCGGCAAGAATGCACACCGGCGAGGCCGCCAGGGCGCGGGCGATTGCAACCCGCTGCCGCTGACCGCCGGAAAGAGCGGCCGGCGGCTTGCCGGAATGATCGGCCAGTCCCACCTGCGCCAGCAAAACTGCGGCGCGCTCGAGCGCCTCGGCTTTGGCAACGCCGCCGATGAACAGCGGCATTGCGACATTTTCCAGAGAGCTGAACTCTCCCAACAGGTGATGGAACTGATAGACGAAGCCCAGATAGCGGTTGCGCAGCCGACCCTGACCGGATGCCGAAGCGGCCAGCAGATCGTTGCCAGATAGCAGCACCTGTCCACGATCGGGACGAATCAGGCCGCCGAGCACATGCAACAGGGTGCTCTTGCCGCAACCGGAAGCACCGGTTATCGCCAGCGAATCGCCGCCGGACAGGGAAAGATTGACATCGGCGAGCACCTCGCCGCCGCCGGCACCCGGATAGCTCTTGGCAATCCCGGTTGCGACCAGCACCGGCGCGTCCTTATCATTCATGGCGCAGCGCCTCGGCCGGTTCAATCCGGGCAGCAGCAAGACTCGGCGGAATCGTTGCCGCCAGCGACACCGCCAGCGCCACCAGGGCTGCCGCGGCAACCTCGCCGGCAACCAGCTGGGCGGGGATTTCTTCCAGCGAATAAACCCGGCCGGGAAACAGGTCCACCCCAAACAGGTTCTCGACAAAGGAGACGATCGCGGTGATGTTTACCGATCCGGCGATGCCAAGCAGCACTCCGGCTACGGTGCCGGCCACTCCGACCAGCAGCCCCTGAACCAGAAATATGCGCAGCACCGATCCGGACTGAGCACCTAAAGTGCGCAGGATGGCAATGTCGCCGCGCTTGCTGCGCACCATCGCAACCAGAGCCGAGACGATCTGGAATGCCGCCACCACGATGATTAGCGACAGGATCACGAACATCACCCGCCGCTCAATCGCCAGAGCCTGGAAAAAGGTGGCGTTGCTGCGCGTCCAGTCATAGGCGCGCACCTTGTGGATTTTTTCAAGCTCGGCACCAATCTGCGGAGCAAGATACGGATCGGCGACCTTGACCCTTATGTTGTCGGTGGCGCCGGCACGAAAGATGCTTCTTGCATCCTCAAGATGCAGATACAGCAGCGCCGAGTCATACTGGTGAATCCCGAAATCGACCGTTTCGGCAACGGTTATCCGCCGCAGGCGCGGCAGGGTTCCGGCTATGGTGGTGGTGCCGGAAGGTGCGAAAAGGACGATCCGATCGCCGGCGGCTACATTGAGGGAGGTTGCCAGATTATCGCCGAGAATCGCCTTGAAACCGCCTTTTTCAAGCAGGCGCAGCTTTTCCGGGCTCAGATCGGTAACCCCGCCTTCAAAGCGCGGGTCGATTCCCTTGACGATCACCCCCGAACTGCGGTGATCGCTGGCCACCAGCGCTTGCCGGTCGATTACCGGTGCTGCGGCCAGCACCTGATCCATTTTCGCTATCTGCTCGACCATCGCCGGCCAGTCGGAAAGATCGGTACTGGCGCTCTCTTGCAGTTCAAGGTGCGAGGATGCACCCAGAATCCGCTCGCGCAATTGCAGGTGAAAGCCGTTCATCACCGACTGGACGATTATCACCGCCGCCACCCCCAGAGCGATGCCCAGCACCGATATTGCTGAAGTAAGCGAAACATAGCGATCGCCCCGCCCTACCAGCGCATAGCGAAAACCGATCGAAAATTCAAGCTTTAGCATCAAACTGCTCGGGCAGATTCAATGATTTCGGCGGCGTTGCGGCGACTGGCCTCGGTAACTTTCTTGCCAGCCAGCATCCGGGCAATTTCCTCGGCTCGCTGCTCTCCTTGCAGGCGGGTGACTGTTGCAGCACCGTCGGCACCGATTCCGACTTGCCAGTGCCAGTCGGCGGCTGCGGCGACCTGGGGCAGATGGGTTACCGCCAGCACCAGCCGCTTGCTGCCGATCGCCGAGAGCACCGATCCGAGTGCAGCGGCGATCCGGCCGCCGACACCGGTGTCGATCTCGTCAAAGACCAGTGCCTGCCCGGCGCTGCCCCCGCACAATGAATACAGCGCCAACGCCAGCCGGGAAAGCTCGCCGCCGGAAGCCGCCTCATCAACCCGGCGCAGTTGCTCGCGGCTGCGGGCGGCAAATGCGAAATCGATTTGCTCACCGCCTTCCGGGCGCGGCTGGTCTTCTTGATGGGCACTGATTTGCACTGCAAAGCGGCCGCCGTCCATCCCCAGCTTGCCAATCAGGGCGCTGACCTGCTTGCTCAGCCGGCCGGCGGCAGCGCGCCGCTTGCGGCCAAGTTGCGCGGCCGCATCCTGCCAGGCCTGCCGCATCCGTGCTTCCTCCTGACCGGCGGCAGTGCGTGAATCCTCGCCGAGTTCGGCAAGCTTGGCGCGCACCTCGTCGAAGTATTCAAACAGGGTCTCGGCACTCACGCAATGGTGGCGCCGCATCAGCCGGTGGGTTTCGGAGACGTAACTTTCCGCTTCGGCCAGCGTTGCCGGATCATGCCGGCGATCCTGATCAACAAGCTTCTCGGCGGCGCGCAGCGCATCGGCGGCCAGGGCTTCAACTTCGGCAACGAGCCCGGCGGCTTCCGAGTCCGGATCGGCCCCGATTTCACCGATGCGCTCCAACGCCTGCCGCGCCCGCCGGCAGCCGGCATCGGCATCCTTGAGTTCGGCGACAAGCTGCCCGTGCAATTCGGCGAGTTCGGCGGCGTTTTCGCTTTCGGTGAGCATCCGGCTGTAGTTTTCATAGTCGGATCTGTTCTGCCCGGACTCGTCTGCTTCCCCAATGATTTCGGAAAGCCGTTCACGCTCGGCATCCCCGGCTGCCTGACGGGCGCGCACTTGCGCAAGTTGCTGTGCTGCCTGGCTCCAGGCGCGGTGACAGCCGGCGACCTTGTCGGCCAGAGCATTGCAGCCGGCAAAGCGATCGAGCATTTCCCGCCGGCTTGCCGCGCTGCGCAGCAGCATGTGCTCATGCTGGCCGAAGACTGCGATCAGCTCGGCGGCGGCCTGTCTCGCCTGGGCGGCCGTGCAGACCGAATCATTGAGATAGTTGCGCACCCGCCGCCCCCGCTCGATCACCCGCCGCAGCAGCAGTTGCCGCTCGGAAACTTCATGGCCGCAATCAGCCAGCAGCCGGGCCTGATCATCGGACAGAGCAAAGGCTGCCGCCACTTCGGCGCCTTTTGCCGAGTTGCGGATGCTGCTTTCCGGAAAGCGGCCGCCAAGAGCCGCAGCCAGAGCACCGAGCAACAGCGACTTGCCGGCACCGGTTTCACCGGTGAGCGCACAAAAGCCGCTATCGGGAAACTGCAAACTGAGCCTGGCGAAGCGGGCAAAATCGCGAACCTCGAGACTTTCAAGCATATTGCCGGACTCACAAAGCCAGGTGGGGAAGCGTCTACTGGCTCCAGAAAAGCTTGCTTTTCATTGCGTCGTAATAGTCGTATCCTTGCGGATGGCGCATGATCAGCTTCTTTTGATGGCGGGTAACCTCGATCATATCCCCGCCCCGGGCGGTGCCCACCCTGCGGCCGTCTATATCGATGCGACCGGCACCGGCCGGCCGGAATATAACCGGAGTGGCGGCGGGAATCACCAGCGGCCGCGAGGAAAGGGGATGGGGATTGAGCGGAAGGATC
>JAPORI010000013.1:0-873 GCA_026710225.1 Betaproteobacteria bacterium | reverse complement strand
CGAATGGGGATTGAGCGGAATGATCCCGATGCAGTCGCTGCCCGGAGCGATAATCGGCCCGCCGGCGGCCATCCCGTAGGCGGTAGAGCCGCTCGGCGTCGAAACGATCACTCCGTCGGCACGAATGTGACAGGCGTGGCGGCCGCCGATAGTAACATCCAGCGACATCAAAGGCCCGTGATCGCCGCGGCTAATCACCAGATCATTGATTGCCGCTTCCTTGACAACAACCTTGCCGGCGCGCCGCTGCCGGATGCTCATCAGCATCCGCTTCTCGTCGCGATAGGAACCGGCCAGCATCGCATCGACGCTTTCGATCATCCGCTCGGCGGCAATGTCGGCCAGAAACCCGACCTTGCCCAGATTGACACCGGTAACCGGAACCTTCAGCGGCGCCATTGCCGATGCAATGTGAATGAACGATCCGTCTCCGCCCAGCGATATGGCGAGATCGGGCTTGATCCGGGAAGCGGCCGAAAAGACCTCGATGTGCTTGCCGCCGATCTTCTGCTTGCGAGTCCGACCGGCGGCTTTTTCCTCGACCAGCACCCGGTGGCCGGATGCCAGCAGATGCTCGGCCAGTTCGATCAGCAGTTTGCGGCCGCGATTGCGGGCGGCAAGCAGGATTTTCTTTGGCTTGGCCGCAGAACGCGACCGGCTAGTCGTCAATGTCGCCAATGTGCTTGCTGAGCCGGGAAATGATCTGCCGGGCCTGTTGGCGGCCGGCCAGTCCGAAGGCGATTCCGGCTGCCAATCCGATCGAACCGAGGACAATCCCGATGATTAGCAGCAGCAGCACGACATTCACCTGCAACTGCTGCAGGGCCAGAAACCAGACGATGATTAAAACCACATACTCGACTATCATGCCGG
>JAPORI010000116.1:4645-7727 GCA_026710225.1 Betaproteobacteria bacterium | reverse complement strand
CCGGCAATATCGGGTACGTCTTGCAAAAAGTCCGGCCAGGGCATTTCCTCAAGCAGTTCAATCGAGATCGCAGCATGATCCTGCATTATCCGGCGCTCGCCCTCGGTAAGAGTACCGCGCCTGACCCGCAGCCGCTCGAGCTCGTCCTCGGAAAGCAGCGTCGCGTCCCCCACCGGCCGCCGGGCTATTGCGTGCAGCCGGTCGATGTCATCGCTGCTCAGACTCTCGCCGCCGATGTTCACCCTGCCGACAAATTCGCAGTCATCACTTTCCGCATCCGGCTGCCGCTCGGGAACCGCTGCCCCGGCGCTGCGCAACGCTTCTTCGAGAATGCCAATCCGCAGCTCACAGGCGCGGCGGGCAAAGCGCTCCTTGACCAGGCAAATCTGATCAAACACCCCCTCGAGCTTGCGGCTCTTGTCAAGAACATAGTCCGGCGTGGCGATCTTGCCGACATCGTGCAGTTCAGCGGCTATCTTCATCGCCATGATCTGGCGCGCATCGATGCCGGCGTCCGGGAACGGCGACTCCGGATCATTGGCCAACTCCTCAACAAACGGCACTGCCAGTTCCGTACCCCCCGACCACTGCCCGCCGGTGGTGGCCGAGCTCAGGTCAATCTCATTGTAGATCATCGAGACCACCGAAAACAGCAAATCCTCGGTGCCCTTGAGCAACAGGCTGATCTCCAAGGCCATCCCCATGCTGCCGGCAACCGCCATTATGTAGCTGAGATTGTCGTGCCCGATCAGATCGGAACGGGCGTTTACCATCTGGACGACACCAAGCACCGAACCGTCCCGGGCTTTCAAGGGCACCGCAACAATGTTCCTGGTGTCATAGCCGTGCTTTTGATCAAAACTGATCACGCCGCGCAGATCGTATTCGCCGCCACCATCCTTGCCCTTGATGTCAGATACCACCGCCAGATTACCTTGCTGCCAGCAGGTTCCGGCAATGGTGTCTGATTTGGTCTTCTGCCGGGGCAGGATGACGTTGAACAAGCCGCTGGTCTTGCCGGGAAGGAAACTGCTGATCGAATGGGTGATGGAAAGCGGATTGTTGATCACCACCACCGCCTCAAGGGTGTGCAGGCGATCATCGTACAGGTAGAGAGTGCCTCCTTCAGCCGCCAGGGTTGCCATCGCCTCGGTGACCACCATCCGAAACAGACTCGGATAATCCTTTTGCGCGGAGATGGCGCTGGCCACCTCAATCAGGCGCAGCAGCCGGCTACTGTCCTCCGTGCCGCTGCTCATAAAAAAAACCGTGCCGGCGCTTCTAGCGCGCCTTCACTTCGCGTTTGGGGCCAAGCTTTTCCTTGATGCGGGCCGCCCTGCCGCTGCGGTTGCGCAGATAGTAAAGGCGCGCCCTCCTGACATCTCCGGGTCTGACCACGGTAATCTTCTCGATCAGCGGTGAATACAACTGAAAGGTCCTCTCAACGCCCTCACCGGCTGAAATCTTGCGCACGATGAACGAAGAGTTCAAGCCGCGGTTGCGCTTGGCTATCACCATTCCCTCGAAAGTCTGCAAACGGCTTGCTGATCCTTCCTGGACCCGCACCTGCACCGCCAGCGTATCGCCGGTGCCAAAAGGCGGATGGCCGCGGTCGAGCCGCTTCATCTCATCCTGTTCAAATTGCTGTACTATGTTCATTGACAATTGATATTATATGCCATCGGGCTTGGCGGAACCTTCTTTTTGCCGCCGGGCCGCAGCCTGACGCCGCCAGTCACTGATTTGCCGGTGATCGCCGCCACGCAGTTGCTCGGGCACCTCCATGCCCTCAAAGACCGCCGGCCGGGTATAGCACGGGGCGGCCAGCGAGCCGGCGGCAAAGCTCTCGGCGGCCAGCGACTCCTCACTGCCCAGCACCCCGGGCAGGAAGCGCACCATCGCGTCGATCAGCAGCATGGCGGGAAGCTCGCCGCCGCTGACGACAAAATCACCCACTGACACCTGCCGATCGACCCGGCTGGCAACTATCCGCTCATCGATGCCCTGATAGCGGCCGCACAGGAAAATGTGCTCGCCCTCGCCGGCCAACGCCCGGGCCAGTGAATCATCGAGTCGGCGTCCGGACGGACTCAGGAAAGTCACCCGCGCTGCACCAAGATTGGCGCGGGCGGCATCGATTGCTGCGGCAAGCGGTTCCGGCTTGAGTACCATCCCCGGACCTCCCCCATAGGGCTGATCATCAACAGTGTGATGAACATCGCTGGTGTAGGAGCGCGGGTTGTAACAATCCAGACTCCATTTGCCAGCACTGCGAGCCCGGCCAATGACGCCATCAGAGTCCAGCACCGCAAACATCTGCGGAAACAGCGTGACTATCCCGATGCGCATCTTGACTTACAACTGCGGCCCGAAAAAGACCGAGACGCTAGTGAGAATGAAAAATGAAAAAAAGCCTTCAAACGGTCGGCAGGCTTTGCCCAACCGCAAAGATGACTATCCGGCGGAACCTGAAGATTCCGTCTTTGCTGGTGCAGCCGCAGCAGCAGGATCGGGTTTGGCAGCAGCAACGGATTCGGGCTTTGCAGCCGGAGCGGCTGGTGCATCTGCCTTGTTTTCAGCCGCAGCAAGTTCAGGCTTTGCAACCGGCTTTTCGGCAGCGGCAACTGGCGCGGCAGCGGCATCCGCCTTTTTCTCATCCGCAACAGGTTCGGGCTTTGCAGCCGGTTTTTCGGCAGCGGCAGCTGGCGCAGGAGCGGCATCCGACTTTTTCTCATCCGCAGCCGCAGGTGTCTTGGGCGCTGCCTTTACCTGTGCCGGCTTGAACTTGCTTTTTTCCGCCTTCTTGGCCTCCTGTTCCTGCTTGGCAACCAGCTTCACCTCGGCGCGCAGCAACCGCTGTACGGCCAGGGAAGTCTGGGCGCCTTGTGCCTGCCAGTATTCAATCCGCTTGCGGTCAAGGCGCAAAACATCTTCGCCGGTACCAGCCACCGGATTGCTAAAGCCCACCCTTTCGATGTAGCGGCCGTCCCGCTTCTTGCGCGAGTCGGATACCACCACGTGATAGAACGGGCGCTTCTTGGCGCCGGAGCGGGAGAGTCTGATTACTACCATTAGCCTGACA
>JAPORI010000116.1:0-4635 GCA_026710225.1 Betaproteobacteria bacterium | reverse complement strand
CAATTCTACCACTTTCGGGAAAAAAGGGGCAATTTGCTCAGCGGTACTTGGCCTCGGCGGCACGGGCGGCGGCTATCGCCTGCTCGTGCTTGTCACCGTTGGCAAGCAGCATTTCCTTGGTGTAGTACAGATCGCCGCGCTTTTCGCCGTGATACTCAAGCACATGGCTTTCGACGATTGCATCAACCGGACAGGCTTCTTCGCACAATCCGCAGAAGATGCACTTGACCATGGCGATGTCGTAGCGGGTGGTACGCCGGGAACCGTCATCGCGCACCTCGGAATCGATGTGAATCGCCATCGCCGGACATACCGCCTCGCACAGCTTGCAGGCTATGCAGCGCTCCTCACCGTTGGGATAGCGGCGCAGCGCGTGCAGGCCGCGAAAACGCGGTGACATCGGCGTCTTCTCCTCCGGGTAGCGCACCGTAATCTTGCGGGCGAAGAACTTGCGTCCGGTCAGATACAGACCGCGCAACAACTCAAGCAGCAGCAGCGAACGCAGCATGCGCAGGCTGGCAACCAGCCAGACCGGCCGAACGCTGTTGCCGGCGGCCGGCGGTGACGGCGGCGAATCCGGTTGTTGCTGGTTGGGGACAGATGCCTGGCCGCCGACAGTTTGATCTTCGGGGCGAGCATCAACCACCGCCTGGGCGAATTGCTGCGCCGGCTCGCTGGCTCCGTTGTCCTGCGCGGCCGTTTTTTGTTGCGGGTCGCTCACTTGCCCCACAGCCACAGCGGCGAAAGTTGCCACAGCCCGACTATCACCAGCCAGACTATGGTCAGGGGAATGAACACCTTCCAGCCCAGCCGCATGATCTGATCATAGCGATAGCGCGGGAAAGTGGCCCGAAACCACAGGAAGACAAACAGGATGAATGCTATCTTGAAAAACAGCCAGAAAATCCCCGGCAGCCAGGTAAACGGAGCGAAATCAAACGGCGGCAACCAGCCGCCCAGAAACATGGTCGCGGTCAGGGCAGCAATCAGGATCATGTTGACATACTCGGCGACAAAGAACACCGCAAAGGCGATCCCGGAATACTCGACGTGAAAACCGGCCACTATCTCCGATTCCCCTTCGGCGACATCAAATGGCGAGCGATTGGTCTCGGCAACCCCGGAGATGAAATAGACCAGAAACATCGGCAGCAGCGGCACGAAGTACCAGGACAGGAAACTGGTCCCCCGCTGCCCTTCGACGATATCACTCAGATTGAGACTGCCGGAAACCATCAGCACGGTTACCAGGGCAAAGCCCATCGCAATCTCGTAGGAGACGATCTGGGCGGCGCTGCGCATGCAGCCAAGCAGCGCATACTTCGAGTTGGATGCCCAGCCGGCGATGATTACCCCGTAGACGCCCAGCGAGGTTGCCGCGAGCACAAACAGCAAGCCGGCGTTGACATCGGCGAGCACCACCCCCGGTGAAAAGGGGATCACCGCCCAGGCGATCAGGGCGGCAAACAGCGAAATGACCGGCGCAACATAAAACAGCAGCCGACTGGCATCGGCCGGGACGATGATCTCTTTTAGCAGCAACTTGAGTACATCGGCGATCGGCTGAAACAGTCCCTGCGGCCCCACCCGGTTGGGTCCGATGCGCAACTGGATGGCGCCGATCACCCGCCGCTCGGCATAGGTAAGCAGCGCCATCGTAATCAGCAGCGGCAGCACCAGCGCCACGATCTGGGCGACGGTAACCATCAGGATCGCCAGCCAGGAGGCATAGGCACCCAGCAGCGGCTCGAACCAGCCGGCCAGGGTTGCGGTTGCCGCATCAACCATCTTGGCTAGGCGGCCTGCCGCTGTTGATCGGCGCTGATGCGCAGCCGCTGTGCGCTTCCCAGCTGGGCAAACGCCGCTTCACCGCCGGCAGCCCTGATGCAGCCGGGTGCGACGCCGGCATCGGAGCGCACAGTGCAGACAACACTGTCACCGCCGTCACCCTCCAGACAGACCCGGTCGCCGTCGGCCAAGCCGAGGCGATTGAGATCAGCCGGATTGACCAGCGCACAGGCACTGCGGCTGGCAATAGTCGTATCCTGCAACGGCTGCGCCCGGCGCAGCAGCGGTTCAGTGGCAAAATGGGAAACTTCCGGCACCCGCGCCAGTTGCTGCTCATCGGCAGTTGTATCGGCAACCGGCGCCACGACATCGGGGCGCCCGGAAAGGGCATTGCGCAAATGAGCGCTGAAATCACCTTCCCGGCCGAGCCGGGTGCGCACCTGAGCAATCGACTGGTAGGCAAAGGACTGCTCGCCGAGCAAGGATGCTCCCAGCATGCGCAGCACCTTCCACGCCTCCCGGGCCTCACCCGGCGGCGGCGCCATCGCCTCGGTAAACTGCTCGTTGCCTTCCAGATTGACCGTTGATCCGGCCCTTTCGTAAGCGGTTGCGATCGGCAACTGAATATCGGCATAGGCCTTGGCGACACCCTCGAAACAGTCTAGGGAAATCACCGTATCTGCCCGGGAAAAGGCATCTTTTGCCTGTTTCGGATCGGCAAAGTCAAGCGGCTCGCAGCCAATCAGGACATAGGCCTTGAGCCGCTCGGCAACCATGCGGCCGGCCGGCAGACCGGGGAATTCGATTTCCTCACCCATAGCAGCGCGATGGGGAAGCGCCCCAGCCAGACTCATGCCCAGCGCATTGCCGGCAGTAGGCAGCACTCCCGAAAAGCCGGAGCAAATCCCGGCGAGCACCTGTGCCAGATGATGGATATGATGATAGTCAGCACCCAACTGGGCCTGGGCGCCAATCAGCACCGCAGAGCCGGCCGGCAGCAGCCGGGCAATCTGCCGGTGCTCGTCGCCGACATCCTCGGGCCTGAAGCCGATCCAGTCGGGAAGCCGTTCGGTCATGTTGTTGGCCGCAGCCGCCGCGGCGGTGACTGCGGCCAGGGAGTGAGCCAGCTTGCCGGGAGACACCAGCAACTGTTGAACATCGGCAAGCAGCCCGGCAAGCCGGACGCTGCCGATTGACGCGAGCGCGCCGACCCCCTTGAGACGCAGCGGCAGCAGCGGCAACTCGCTGGCCGGATTGCAGCCGGCGAGCAAGACGCCGGGCAGGCTTTCCAGATCATGGATGGTGCAGCCGAGCCAGGGCAGGCCCATCTCCTGAGAGTCGCCGGAGAAATCGATCTGGCGCAGCCGCCAGTCGATATTCGGGCATCCCAGGCCGCGGGCCAGCTCGGCAGCCAGCAGCGCCTCCTCGGCGCTGGCCGCCGGACCGATCAGGAAACCGACCTGCTTGGCTCCGTGCCGGTCAACTGCCTTTTGCAGGCGCTGCCCGGCAGTAGCCAGGGCATCGCTCCAATCAACCCGGCGGGAAACCTTGGCCCCATCGTCGACGATCATCGGATAGATCAGCCGCTGTGGCGAGTAAAGGCCGGTGTAGGCAAAGCGGTCCCGATCGGAAATCCAGCACTGGTTGATCTCCTCGTGATTGCGCGGCAGCACCCGCTTGACCCGCTCGTCCTTGCTCTGCACAGTCAGGAAACTGCCCCAGCTGTCGTGCACCGAAACCGAGTCTTGCCGTTCCAGTTCCCAGGTGCGGGCCGAAAACTGGAACGGCTTGGAATTGAGCGCGCCAACCGGACAGATATCGATCATGTTGCCGGACAGCTCCGAATCGACAGTCTTGCCGACAAAGGCCATGATCTCGGCGTGTTCGCCGCGACCGGCCAAGCCCAGTTCCATCTTGCCGGCGACCTCCTCGCCGAAGCGCACGCAGCGGGTGCAGTGAATACAGCGGGTCATTGCGGTGGTTATCAACGGTCCCAGCTGCTTTTCAACCACCACCCGCTTGGTCTCGCCGTAGCGGGTGCAGGATGCTCCGTAGCCAACCGCCAAATCCTGCAACTGGCACTCGCCGCCCTGATCGCAGATCGGACAGTCAAGCGGATGGTTGACCAGCAGCAGTTCCATCACCCCCTTTTGGGTGGCGCTCGCCTTGACCGAATCGGTATTGATCTCCATCCCGTCGGTTACATAGGTTGCACAGGCCGGCACCGGCTTGGGCATCTTGTTGACCTCAACCAGGCACATCCGGCAGTTGGCCGCGATGGTAAGCTTGGGGTGATAGCAAAAATGGGGGATGTAGACGCCGGCTGCGGTGGCGGCCTGAAACACGGTCATGTTGTCGCGCACATAGCGCTTCTTGCCGTTGAGGGTGATCTCTACTTCCATGGCTACCTTGCAATCAGGCGCTGGCGCCGAAGCCGGTGGCAACCTGCAACGACTTGTTGGCGACGGCATACTCGAACTCTTCGCCGAAGTGCTTGAGAAAGCTGCGCACCGGGGCGGCGGCGGCCGCGCCCAGCGCACAGATGGTGTTGCCGTCGATGTTGCCGGCAACCTGATTGAGAAGATCGAGGTCCTCCGGCTCGCCCTTACCGTCGCGAATGCGCTTGACCACCCGCCACAACCAGCCAGTGCCCTCCCGACAGGGAGTGCACTGGCCGCAGGACTCCTCGTGATAAAAGCGCGCCAGCCGCTCAAGCACGGTAACCATGCAGGTAGTCTCGTCCATGACAATGACCGATCCGGCGCCGAGCATCGATCCGGCCTTGCTCAGCGAGTCATAGTCCATCGTCGCATCCATGATCGCAGCAGCCGGCAGCACCGGCGTTGA
>JAPORI010000234.1 GCA_026710225.1 Betaproteobacteria bacterium | reverse complement strand
CTTGGGGCCGTAGGCCTTGTGAGCCGACAGCGACATCAAGTCGACCGGCAACTCGGCCAGATTGATGTCAACCTTGCCGGGCGCCTGGGCACCGTCAACATGAAAGACGGTCTTGTTCTCCCGGCACGCCTTGCCGAAGGCGGCAATGTCCTGAATGACGCCGATTTCATTGTTGACCAGCATTGCCGAGGCCAGCACCGTGTCTTCGCGCAGCGCCGCCGCGAACTGCTCGGGGCTGACCAGGCCGTTTTCATCCGGCTGGATGTAGGTCGCCTCGTATCCTTCCCGCTCCAGATCGCGAAACACATCCAGCACCGCCTTGTGTTCGGTCTGGATGGTTACGATGTGCTTGCCTTTCTTGGCGTAGAAGTTGGCGGCACCCTTGATGGCCAGATTGTTGGCCTCGGTGGCACCGGAAGTCCAGATGATTTCACGGGGATCGGCACCAATGGCACCGGCAACATGAGCACGCGCCTCCTCGACCGCCTTTTCCGCTTCCCAGCCGTATTCATGCGAGCGCGAGGCCGGATTGCCGAATACCCCGTCGCTGGTGAGAAACTGCATCATCTTCTCGGCAACCCGGGGGTCTACCGGTGTCGTCGCCGAATAGTCGAAATAGATGGGCCGGTTGTCGGCTGTTTTGGTCATTTTCGTGTTTTGTTCATGAAACTTGCAATTTGGGTAAGGCTTCCGGCCAAGCGGCAAGCCTGCCACAATTATATAACCTGTCGGCGCAGCTATTTCAAGTTGCGCAGGTTGCCGCCATCGAGCGCAGGCGCGATGCCAGTTGTTCCACCGTATCGGTAAAGGCGGCAACCTGCACCGGCGAGGTGTCCGGCCCCAGCGACGCCCGCACTGCGCAGGCGGCCAGATCCTCTTCCACCTCCATGGCCAGCAGGACATGGCTGGCATCCTCCTTGAAACTTGAGCAGGCCGAACCGGAAGCGACTGCGAAACCGGCCTGATCGAGCATCATCACCAGAGTTTCCCCGTTGATGCGCGGCAGGGCGAAGAAACAGGTATTGGGCAGCCGCATTGCCTTGGCGCCGAAAATTACCGCCCCGGCCTGGCTGAGCCGGCTTTCCATCTCGTCCCGCAAACCGGCGGTGTGTTGCTGATTCTGGGCTCGGTCCGCAGCCAGTTCGGCGGCCTTGCCAAATCCGACTATGCCGGCAACATTCTCGGTACTTGAACGCAGGCCGCTTTCCTGGCCGCCGCCTTCCAGCAGCGGTGCCCAGTCCACTTCCCGCTTGACGATCAATGCGGCGACTCCCTTGGGGCCGCCGGCCTTGTGTGCGGAAATGGTCAGGGCATCAGCACCCAGTGCGGCAAAGTCGATCGGGATCTTGCCCAGACCCTGGGCTGCGTCAACATGGATGAGCGCACCAGCTTCCCCGGCGATTGAGACGACCGCAGCGATATCCTGAATCACGCCGGTTTCATTGTTGGCCAGCATCAGCGAGACGAGCGCGGTTTCACCCTTGCCGGCTGATTCGGCCAGATCTTCCATGTCGTAGCGTCCCTGATCGTCGCAGGCGATCGGCATCAGGTTGTGGATGCCGTCTGCGGCGGCGGTGCGGGCTGCACACAGTACGCAGGGATGCTCGATTGCTCCGATGGCCAGACGCGGCCGGCGGTCGCGCTCGGCTATGCCGCGGACTATCGAATTGTTGGCTTCGGTGCCGGAGGCGGTGAATATGACTTGATCCGGCCGGGCGTTGACCGCTTGGGCAATCCGGCTGCGGGCATCGTCAATCGCCTGTCGGGCGATTCTTCCCTCTTCGTGGCGGGAGGAGGGATTGCCTTGGCTTTGGGCAAGAAAGGGCAACATGGCATCAAGAACGCCCTCCGCTAGCGGCGTGGTTGCATTGTAGTCAAGATAGGTTCGCCCGGCACCGTTTCCGTTCATGTCCACGAGTAAGATTCTAATCGGGAATAGCGGCAAGTAGGGCTGTTTTTCGGGAGCACAGTTTTTCATGCGCCGGGCGGAATTGGATGCATTTGAGCGATGAGTTGTAGAATAACTGGCCAAGGATTGTCCGAAAAGGTGCTTGAATATGAGTGCCAAATGACTGTTGCGGGGTATGGCGCAGTCTGGTAGCGCGCCTGCTTCGGGAGCAGGAGGTCGTGAGTTCAAATCTCGCTACCCCGACCATAAAAAAGCAGTACATGTTTTTGTGCATTTGCCGTATGGCTTGCGGCTTGCAATGGTTTGCCATCGACGATGGCAATTTGATAAAGCGCTAATCCCTGCTAGTTGCCAAGCAAATTGTGCATGGCAATGATTTTTGTATTTTGATTGCAAGACTATTATCTATGTACATGCCTGAGTGTGCAGGTTCTTTTGGTAAGGACTTTGACCTGCAACTGCGATTGCCAAGTTGTTGACCGAACATTCAGGAATGGCTTTCTTCTTGTTCAGCAAAGGAGCGCAAAGCCTTTGCCGTTATGTCGGCAGCAAAGCCGCGGGCCTGCAGAAACCGCCACTGCTGCTGGCGCTGGCGCGGATCGTCGGCTGCGCTGGCAAAGCGCTTGCGCAAGACTTCCAGAGCACGCGAGCATTCGTCGGATTGATCGGTGCAGCCAAGAACCACATCCACTCCCTTGGCTGCGGTTTCCTGATCTATTCCTTTTCTGGCAAGTTCGTGCAGGATGCGCGGCCGGCCCCACTTTTCGGCCCGGGAGCGGGTAAAGCTTTCGGCAAAGCGCAGGTCGGACTGCAGACCATCTGCCGCAAGTTGGGCAACGACTTGGGCTGCCTGCTGCTGGGTAAGATCGCTGCCGGTCAGTTTGGCAGTCAGTTCGGCAGCGCTGTGCTCGCGCCTGGCCAGCAGCGCAATGGCGCGCTGGAGCGGTGTTCTAGCCGGTTTTGCGGGCAGTTTCTTTAGGTGCAGCCTTGCCGGATGCCGGGTTGGCATCAGCGCTGCCGCTTTCTTCCTGTTGCTGCTTCATTATTTGGCCGGCCAGTTTTTCGGCTACCGCCGGGTGTTCGACCAGATGGCGGCGGGCGTTGTCGCGGCCCTGGCCGATGCGCTCGCCGTCATAACTGTACCAAGCGCCGGAGCGCTGCACCAACTTGTGTTGCAGCCCCAGTTCGATCAACTCTGATTCACGGGATACTCCCTCTCCGTAGATGATATCGAACACGGTGTTGCGAAACGGTGGCGCCAACTTGTTCTTGACCACTTTTACCCGGGTCTCGTTGCCGATTATCTCGTCGCCTTGCTTCACCGCCCCTATCCGGCGAATGTCCAGGCGTACGCTTGCGTAGAACTTCAAGGCATTGCCACCGGTAGTGGTTTCCGGGTTGCCGTACATCACCCCGATCTTCATGCGGATCTGGTTGATGAAGATCACCATGGTGTTGGAAGTCTTGATGGTGCCGGTAAGCTTGCGCAGCGCCTGGGACATCAGCCGGGCGTGCAGCCCCACATGCGAGGAACCCATTTCTCCGTCGATTTCAGCCTTCGGGGTCAGGGCGGCGACTGAGTCGACGACGATTATGTCAACGCCGCGCGAGCGTACCAATGCATCGACTATCTCCAGAGCCTGCTCGCCGGAGTCCGGCTGGGAAAGCAGCAACTTGGGTACGTCTACGCCCAACTTGGCCGCATAGGAAGGGTCCAGGGCGTGTTCGGCATCAATGAACGCTCCCTCACCGCCGGCTTTTTGTGCCTCGGCTACCACCTGCAGGGCGATGGTGGTCTTGCCGGAGGATTCCGGGCCGTAAATCTCGACCACCCGTCCGCGCGGCAAGCCGCCGATGCCCAGAGCCAGATCCAGGCCAACTGATCCGGTTGAGATTGAGTTGGCCGTGTCAACTCCCGGCTCCGGCTCGATCTGATCGCCCATGCGCATGATCGCTCCCTTGCCATGTTTTTTCTCCAGCGCTTCCAGAGCGCGCTTTAGAGCCGTTTCCCTTTCCTTTTGTTGTGTCTGCTTGCTCAATTCTTTTCCGTTTTTGTCTTGGCGGCCGGCCGGCGGCCGGTGGCAATGCTGCATTCTAATTGCCACAACCGGCAGTGCGGGACAAAAACAGGCGCTGGCAACTGGTCGGCTTTTTTCAGCCGGACCTTGAGGGCGGATAGCATATGGACCGTGACTTTTAGCGATGACATAATTTATTGCGATGTGGCGGTTGTTGGCGCCGGCCTGGCCGGCACCGCTCTGGCGCTGTCGCTGGATCCGAAGTTGTCGGTGGCGATGTTCTGCAAGGGGGATGGCATCGGTGGCGCGTCCGGCTGGGCGCAGGGGGGCCTGGCGGCGGTGGTGGCTGCCGAAGACAGCATTGAGGAGCATGTTGCCGATACTCTGGCTGCCGGCGGCGGGCTGTGTGAAGAGCAGGCGGTGCGCGGCATTGTCGAACAGGGGGCGGCAGCGGTGCGCTGGCTGGCCGAGTGCGGGGTGCGCTTTGACCGGCGCGGTGATCATCTCGATTTGCATCAGGAAGGCGGTCACGGCCGCCGCCGGATAGTGCACGCTTCCGATGCAACCGGCGCAGCGATTGTCGGGGCGCTGGCCGGCCGTCTGCACGAGCGCGCCAATCTGACCATGTATACCGGCTCGGTTGCAATCGATCTGGTGCCGGGCAGCCAGGGTGCCTGCGGCCTGTATGTTCTCGAGCGCGGCAGCGGCCGGGTGCGCACGGTTGCCGCAGCCCGGGCGGTGGTGCTGGCGACCGGCGGAGCGGGCAAGGTGTACCGCTACACAACAAATCCGGACGACAGCACCGGCGACGGCATCGCCATGGCCTGGCGGGCCGGTTGCCGGGCGGTGAACATGGAGTTGGTGCAGTTTCATCCGACCGCGCTGTTTCATCCGGCCGCCAAGGCGGTGCTGATTAGCGAAGCGGCGCGCGGCGAAGGGGCGGTGCTGGTCAATCGCGCCGGCGAGCGCTTTGTCGCCGCCACCCATCCGGATGGTGATCTTGCTCCGCGTGATGTCGTGGCGCGCTCGATCGACACCGAAATGAAGCGCAGCGGCGAAGACTGCGTGTTTCTCGATTTCCGGCCGATGGGAAAAGAAAATGCCCTGACCAGATTCCCGACCATAGCCGAGCGCTGTGCCCGGCTGGGCATCGACATCGCGGCCGCGCCGGTGCCGGTGGTGCCTTCGGCTCATTACTTGTGTGGCGGGGTCGGCAGCGACATTGCCGGCGCCACCGATTTGCCTCGTCTGTATGTTGCCGGCGAGGTTGGTCATACCGGGTTGCACGGTGCCAATCGGCTGGCCAGCAATTCGCTGCTCGAATGCGTGGTGGTTGCCCGCAACGCGGCAGCCCAGATTGCCGATTTGACCAGCCAGTCTCAGGTGCCGGAGCGCTGGGACGCCAGCCGGGTGGGGCCGGCACATGAGGAGGTGATGGTTGCTCACAACTGGGACGAGATCCGGCGGATGATGTGGAACTATGTCGGGATAGTGCGCAGCGACGAGCGGCTCGAGCGGGCCCAGAGGCGGCTGGCGGTAATTGCCGAGGAGGTTGATGAACACTACCGGCGCTTCGTGATCAGTTCCGATTTCGCCGAGTTGCGCAACCTGCTGCTGGCGGCAAAGCTCATCGTCGATGCAGCCGCGCAGCGCCGCGAGAGCCGCGGACTGCACTTCAATGTTGACTGCCAGTTGCAGTTGCCGGTCGCCGCCAGCACGGTGCTGCAGCGCAGCCGCGCCGATAGCAGGGTATCGGAAACCGCCTTGGCGGCCAACTGATCGGCACATAGAATCGGTGCCCTTATGGACAAAACGAAAACTGGCTCGGCAGGGCGCTCATCGCAACTGCGGTTGCGGACGCTTACCTTGGCGCTGCTGGCCGTGTGCATGAGTCTGGCTGCCTGCAGCCGGCGCGGCCACTGGAGCACCGCCGAGCGAGGTTCGGCCGGTGTGGCGCCGGAGGTTGCGCTTGACGAGGCGGCGGTGCTGGTCTATGCAGCCGCAGCCTACGGCTGGCGAGGATATTTTGCCGATCACACCTGGGTTGCGACCAAGCGCAGTGGCGACAGCGACTATGTCATATACGAGGTGCTCGGCTGGCGCGTCTATCAGCGACTGCCGGTGGTTGCGGTAAGTCATGGCGCACCGGATCGCTACTGGTACGGCGCCGAACCGCGCGAGCTTGCCCAAGTGCGCGGCGAGCGGGCAGCTGCGCTGATCGACAAGGTTGAGGCGGCGGTTGAAAGCTATCCTTGGTCCGATCAGTATCACATCTTTCCCGGCCCCAATTCCAACACCTTCACTGCCTGGATAGCCAGACAGGTGCCGGAACTGGGTTTGGAACTGCCGATGCGGGCGATTGGCAAGAACTATGTCGATTCGGCTCCGGACAATTCGAACGATGGCTGAGTTGCTCGCCGATGGAGTGGTGGTCGCCTCTTCCAATCAGGCCAAGATCGGGGAAATAAGGCGGATCGTCGGCAGCGCGCTCGGTGCGCTGGTTGGCCAGAATGAACTGGGCATCAAGTCACCGCCGGAGCCGCATGCAAGTTTTGTTGAAAATGCCCTGGCCAAGGCCCGGCACGCCAGCGCCAGCGCCGGCCGACCGGCGCTGGCCGATGATTCGGGCTTGTGCGTGGAAGCGCTGGCCGGTGCACCCGGGGTGCGATCAGCCCGCTTTGCCGGCGAGTCGGCCGCCGATTCCGACAACAACCGGCTGTTGCTAGAAATGCTTTCCGGCAACAATGATCGACGCGCCCACTACTACTGTGCGCTGGTGCTGTGCACGGCTGCCGATGACCCCAGCCCGATCATCGCCCAGGGCCGCTGGCAGGGCCGGATTGCCGAGCATCCCCGCGGCGATGGCGGCTTCGGCTACGACCCGCTGTTCGAACTTGCCGACGGGCGCACCGCCGCCGAACTGGCGCCGGCTGAAAAGGACGATATCAGTCACCGCGGCAGCGCCTTGCGCGCCCTGGCTGACCAACTCGCGCAATTGCAGTGAGCGCAGTGCCGATGAGCATGCCGGGGCGGCCGAGCCCGCCGCCGCTGGGCATTTATGTGCACTTTCCCTGGTGCGTGCGCCGTTGTCCCTACTGCGACTTCAATGCCCATCAATTGACCGGGCAACTGCCGGAGGCTGATTATGCCCAGGCGCTGCGCGCCGATCTGGAAGCCAGCGCCGCCCGGGTTTGGGAGCGCAGCGTCGCCAGCGTCTATCTGGGCGGCGGGACGCCGTCGCTGTTTTCCCCCCAATCAGTTGAGCGGCTGCTTTCGGATATCCGGATGCTATGCTCGCTGCAACCGGATGCGGAAATAACCATGGAGGTCAATCCTGGCACTGAATCCGGAGCCAGACTGGACGACTATGTAAAAGCCGGCGTCAATCGCTTTTCGATCGGGGTGCAGAGCCTGTCCGATCAGCATCTGCGCCTGCTGGGGCGCATCCATGACGCGGCGGCGGCGACAACGACGGTAACCGCCGCCTGCGCAACCGGAGCCCGGGTAAATTGCGACTTGATGGTTGCCTTGCCCGGCCAGAGTCCGGTTGCAGCCGCCGATCAGGTGGCGGAACTGGCCGAGTTTGGCTGCGAACACCTGTCGATCTATCGCCTTACTCTGGAGCCGGGCACGCCCTTTTACCGCAACCCGCCGGCCGGGATGCCCGACGAAGATAGCGCCGCCGACATCCTCGATTGCGCGGCAGCCGCTGCCGCAGCAGCCGGCTACCAGCGCTATGAGGTAAGCGCCTATGCCGCCGGCAGCAGCGCTCGCAGCCGGCACAATCTCAACTATTGGCTGTTTGGCGACTATCTGGGCATCGGTGCCGGCGCCCATTCCAAACTCACCGATGGGCGGGGAGTGTTGCGCAGCATGCGCCACAAGTCACCGCGTCGCTATCTGGCTGCCGCCCCGAGCGGTGAATTCGTTGCCAGCAGCCAGCGCATCAATTGTGCGCAGTTGGCGTTCGAGTTCATGTTCAACGCCCTGCGGCTGAAGGAGGGTTTTGCAGTCG
>JAPORI010000176.1 GCA_026710225.1 Betaproteobacteria bacterium | reverse complement strand
TCTACGAAGGAGCCGACGCGGTGATGCTGTCTGCGGAAACCGCCAGCGGTTCCTTCCCGGTCGAGGCGGTTGACATCATGCGACGGATAATCATCAGCACCGAAACTGCTGCCGACTACCGCGAGGACATGATGCGCAACTACGACAAGATTCAGCATGAAGTGTCGGACGCAATCGTCAATGCCGCGATTCAGACTGCCGGCATCGTCAAGGCCAAGTGCATCGCCTCGTTCTCCCAGACCGGCAGCACCACCATGCGCGCCTCGCGGCTGCGCCCCTCCTGCCCGCTGCTCGGTCTTACCCCCCGGATCGGCACCGCCCGGATGGCCAGCCTGTTCTGGGGAGTGCGCAGCATCAAGGCACCGGATCTGAATGATCCCAATGACATGGCCAACATCGTCACCTCGATCGCCAAACGCTACGGCTTTGCCCAGGACGGTGATTTCGTGATCGCCACTGCCGGCATTCCGCTGGGCAAGCCGGGGCGCACCAACGTCATGCGAGTGGCGGTGGTCGGCGAGGAGTAGCGGCAACTTAAAATAGCAGTTTCAACCATCATTCAAACATTCAAGGAGAACAGCAGATGCCTTTCAAAGTAGCAATCAACGGTTTCGGGCGCATCGGCCGATGCGTCCTGCGCGCCCTGGCCAAATCCGGATGCGACGACATTGAAATCGTCGCCATCAACGATCTGACCCCGGTCGAACTTTCCGCCCACCTGCTCAACTGGGATACCACCCATGGCCGCTTTCCGGGCAAGGTCGAAGCCGGTGACAAGGCGCTCATCGTCGATGGCCGGCAAATCCCCTACTCCAGCGAACGCAATCTGGAAGAACTGCCCTGGAAGCAGTTCGGTGCGCAACTGGTCATGGAGTGCACCGGTGTGTTCGCTTCCCGGGACAAGGCCGCCGGTCATCTCAATGCCGGTGCCGATCGGGTGCTGATCTCGGCTCCGGCTTCCGGTGCCGATGCGACAATCGTCTACGGAGTCAATCACGATTCCCTGACCGGTGAGCACAAGGTCGTATCGAACGCTTCCTGCACAACCAACTGTCTGGCTCCGGTGGTAAAGGCTCTGCATGACGCTCTGGGAATTGAAACCGGACTGATGAGCACGGTGCATGCCTACACCAACGACCAGTCGACCCTGGACGCTCCCCACAAGGACTACCGGCGGGCGCGGGCGGCAGCTGAATCGATCATTCCGACCAAGACCGGTGCCGCGGCTGCGATCGGACTGGTAATCCCGCAACTTGCCGGCAAACTTACCGGTCTGGCGCTGCGGGTGCCGGTGCGCAACGTTTCGCTGGTTGACTTTTGCTTCGTCCCGTCCCGGGCCACCGATCGCGACGAGGTCAACAAGATTCTTGGCGAGGCTGCCGCCGGAGAGCTGAAGGGAATTCTTGAATTCTCGAGTCTGCCGCTGGTTTCATCCGACTTCAACGGCAACAGCGCTTCGAGCATCGTCGATGCCGATCAGAGTCTGGTCACCGAGGGCGGCCGGCTGGTGAAGGTGATCAGTTGGTATGACAACGAATGGGGATTCTCGATGCGGATGCTTGACACTGCCGCAGCCTTGCTGAAGACTTGATCGTGAAGCGGCTTGCCGACTTCGACTGGAAGGACAAGGTTGCGCTGGTTCGCGCCGATCTGAATGTCCCGGTTCGCGACGGTCGGATAACCGATACCGCCCGTATCGAGGCAATCATCCCCACCCTGCGCGAACTGCTTGCCGGGGGGGCCGGCGTGGTCTTGCTTTCCCATTTCGGACGCCCGCCGGAGGGTAGCGACGATGTGAAATGGTCGCTGGCGCCGGTTGCCAAAAATCTTTCCGAATTGATCGGCAAGGAAGTGGCTTTTTGCAAGTCTTTAGACCAAGCACAGCGGCCGGCATCCGGACAGTTGCTGATGATCGAGAACACCCGCCTCAATCCCGGTGAAAAGAGCGGCGACGAGACGCTGGCGAAGCGCTATGCCAGTCTCGGCGATGTGTTTGTTCTGGAAGCGTTCGGATCGGCGCATCGCAAGGATGCCTCTTTGGTTGCCACGGCCAAAGTTGCGCCGGCGCGTTGCGCCGGCTTGCTGGTGGAAAAGGAAGTTGCGATGCTTGGCCGGGCTCGACAGGCCGATCGGCGCCCGCAGACGGTGATTGTCGGCGGCGCCAAGATTTCCGACAAGCTCGGTGCCCTTACCGCGCTGGCTGCCGATGCCGACCGGGTATTGGTCGGCGGCGGCATCGCCAACACCTTGCTGGTTGCCCAAGGTGTGCAAATCGGCAAGTCGCTGCGCGAACCGGATATGCACGAAGCGGCGGAAAAGTTGCTCGCCAGTTGCGCTGACAAGTTCATGCTGCCGAGTGATGTCAAGGTCGCCGCCGGTTTCGACAGTGCGCAGATCAGGAGCTGTCCGGTTGATCAGGTTGCCGGGCAAGAGATGATTCTCGACATCGGAGATAAGACGGCCGCCAGTTTTGCCGCCGCGATTGCCGAAGCCGGCACCGTGATCTGGGCCGGGGCGATGGGTGTTTTCGAAAAGCCGCAATTTGCCGCCGGCACCGAAGCGGTTGCCCGGGCGCTGGCGGAAAGTTCTGCCTACACGGTCGCCGGCGGCGGTGAGACGCTGGCCGCCCTGCGCCAGTTCGGATGCGAAGATCGCATCGACTACGTTACCACCGGCGGTTCAGCATTTCTCGAATTCATGGAGGGCAAGCAGCTGCCGGCGATAGAAGCCCTGCAATGAGTAAGTCCGGGGCCGAGGCTTCACTTCGCCTGCGCCCCCTGCTGCTGCTGCGGGAAGCGGCAATCATCATTGCGGTAGTACTCGGCGCCTATGTCTACATATCGCTGGGCTCCTACCGGCTTGCCGACATCGATGCCGGCAGCCACCAGATCGCAAACATCGGCGGTCGCCTCGGTTCCTACATTGCGCACGGATTTTTCTACCTGTTTGGCAACTCCGCCTATCTGGCGGTGGCGGTGGTCATATGCAGCACCTGGCTGCTGCTTGGCCAGATTGCCCGCGACCGATCCCGCTACTGGGCGGCCAGTGCTATCACCGGATTGCTGCTGCTGCTGGTATGCACCAGTTCGCTGGAAGCGCTTCATTTCACTGCCGGCAGCGATGATCTTCCCCATCAGCGCAGCGGCGGCATTCTCGGCTTTAGCGTCGCCAACAGCCTCTTTTATGCCCTGGGCTTTCACGGCACAACCCTGATTCTGGCCGGCTGCTGGCTGGCTGGACTTTCCCTGTTTGCCAACTTCTCCTGGATCGAAGCCTGCGATCTGGTTGGTGCGCTGGCCGAAAAAGGCTACCGGCGCACCCGGCCGATGTTCGCAGAGTTGCTCAAGATATTTTTTGTATTGCGCGAGCAAATTCCCCGGCCAAGCAAATCGCCGCCGGCGACTCCGGCGATTCGACCGACCGCCGCCGCACCAGTTGCCAAATCGGCTGCTGAACCGCAGTTTTCCGCACCGCCAGATCGACCGGCGGTCGCAACAGCCGTTGCCAGCAGCACCCCGCCGGCTGGCAGTGTCGCGGCACCGGTCAAGTCAGCCACCGCCAAGCGCCGCACCAGCAAGGCGCAGATGCCCACCGCAAGCCTGCTTTCACCGATCACCAGCACCGCCCGCAAGCTTTCCGAAGAACAATTGCAGGCGATGGCCGAATCGATTCGCAGCAAACTCGAAGAATTCGGGGTGCTGGCAACCGTGCGCGAGATTCTTCCCGGTCCGGTGGTAACCCGCTACGAGATCGAGCCGGCAACCGGCGTCAAGGGCATTCAGATCGTCAACCTTGCCCGAGACCTGTCGCGGGCGCTGGGGGTGGCCAGCATCCGGGTGCTGGAATCGATTCCGGGCAAGACCACCATGGGTCTGGAAGTTCCCAACGAGCAGCGGGAAATGGTAAGTCTGCAAGACGTGATCAACTCCGGCGAATTCACTTGTTCGGCCAGTCCGATCAGTCTGGCGCTGGGCCGGGATATCGCGGGCACGCCGCTGATCGCCGATTTGGAACGGATGCCGCATCTACTGGCCGCCGGCACCACCGGTTCCGGCAAGTCGGTGCAGATCAATTCACTTATCCTGTCGCTGCTGTTCAAGTCGACGCCTGATGATGTGCGTCTGATTCTCATCGACCCGAAGGTGGTCGAGATGGGGGTCTACGAGGGCCTGCCGCATCTGCTGGCGCCGGTGGTTACCAACATGGATCTGGTGCCGTCGGTGCTTGGCTGGTGCATCGGCGAGATGGAGCGGCGCTATCGGCTGATGGCCGAATATGGAGTGCGCAACATCAGCGGCCTCAATGCCCTGGCCGCCAAGGGGACAACCGATCCGGAAAGCGGCGAGCCGCTGGTCGCCTTGCCCCGGATAGTGATGATCATCGATGAGCTTGCCGATTTGATGATGGTCTCCGGCAAGAAGGTCGAGCAACAAATCAGCCGCCTCGCCCAGAAAGCGCGGGCCGCCGGAGTGCATCTGATCCTGGCCACCCAGCGTCCGTCAGTAAATGTGATTACCGGCCTGATCAAGGCGAACATCCCGAGCCGGATCGCCTTTCAGGTTTCATCGAAGATAGATTCGCGCACCATCATCGACCAGGGTGGTGCCGAGACTCTGCTTGGCCTGGGCGACATGCTGTTTCTGCCTGGCGGCACCGCTTCACCAATTCGGGTGCATGGCGCCTATGTCAGTGACGCTGACGTGCACAAGGTGGTCGGACACGTAAAGCAGCAGTATGCCGACGACGAATACGAGACCATTGACTTTGCCGCGCCAGTCACCGGCGATGCGGCAGATGCTGGCAGCCAGGCCGGCAGCGACAATGGCGACGAACTCTATGATCAGGCGGTGGAAGTGGTGCGCAAGCACAAGCGTGCCTCGATATCGCTGGTGCAGCGACATCTGCGCATCGGCTACAACCGTGCTGCCCGACTGGTCGAGCAAATGGAAGTAAAAGGCGTGGTATCAGGCATGGATGAATCCGGTTCCCGGCGGCTGCTTGACAACTAGGGCTAGCAACGAGTATCTCCTGCTGATTTCGGGTTATAATTCCTGCTCGTATTTCTTGATTTCCGCCTATTGATCCAAATCTGTATCATGCCAAAAACTGCTTCCGTTGAAATTCCAACCATGATGCCCAGCATGTCTGATCCTGCTGTTGCCGCTACTGATATTCGCTTTTTTGAGCGGCTTGAAGCAAAATTGCACAGAGACTTCGAGAATGAGCCTCTTGAAGACTGCATTAGTCATGCAGCTGAAAAGACAATTTCCGAATCTTTGCAAAAAGAGCGAGAAGCGCAGGTGCTGGAATTTTTGCGGAGCATTTCTCTGGATGCAAATCGTCCCGGTTTTGCTGCATCTGTATTTCGCTGTCTAGCCAGACAGGAAAGGGCCGGAAACGCCAACTGGCGGATCGAAATAGTCCGATCCGGACTTGCATCCAGCAGCTTGCCAATCAGAGATGCAGCTGCACAGGCGGCGGAAGAATGGGGAGACCCGGCAATGCGTGGCATTCTTGAGAAGCATTCCGAGCCTGTGTATTGGCTGGACGAATACATTAAGAAAGTGATCGCAACTCTTTGAAAACCAGATGTTTTATGTCCGGAAAATAAGTTTGGCAAAATGGGGGAGCAATGAGGGACTGAAACCAGGCGAAGTTCCATCTGATGCGATTACAGGTGATTTGCGCACGCAAAACAATCGTATTTCCCTCTGGAAATGCCTCTCTCAAAAGCAAAAGCATATTGAGCAAATAGCACTTGCTATTGTTGCATCCGGAGATTACATTAACAGGGTTGAACTAGCCTTGATTCCTGCGGATCTTTTGCTGCACAACCCTGATTTGCATGATACAGAAGGCAGGACACCCTACAGAAAACTAGCCAGTGAGCATTGCGAATTGACTAGCCTTGATGGTGTTCGTCTTGTGCAGGTCGCCAGATTGATTGCTGACTCAATTGGCAAAAAACTGACTTGCACGATCCCGAAAAGAAGGCTCATGGAAATCACCAGGAATGCTATAGAACAAGGTCATATCGATCCAGCCGATTTGTCCGATGAATTGCGCAAGAGAGTTTCTTTTCTGAATCAATGAAAATTCCCCCTGATTGCAGCCTAATTACCATCTTGGAATTGATTGCGATTACCGATTTTCTTTGCCGGCGGTGCATTGGCAAGTTTGAAGCGCTCGATAATTTCATATTGCGATCCGTCCGGTTGCAGATGCGACTGGATTAACGCGATGCTCTCAACTTCAATTGGCCCGATTTTGTTGAGTGAGCAACCGGGCAGTTTGACCGGTTGACTGCTAATGGCGCGCACTGCGGTGATGTGAGGCAGAAAGCGGCGCTCCTGTTCTTCCCCTTTTGCAAATTGCAACTGATGCAGGCGCAGCAGGTGCGGGTCAGGAACAAGTTCCAGCCACAGCAGCCGGGGATGGCGACGCGGCATTGCGCGCAACCTTGCAACCGAAACCAAAAAGCGCTCAATCGTTTTGCCGGCTTGCGATACCCGCTGGAGTTGCCCGGCGATCTGATCGGGATCGGAATCTCCGTAAAAGCGCAGGGTGATGTGCAGGTTTTGCGCTGGCATCGGCCGGCCGCCGGTTGCGGCGGCCGCCTGGGTGCAAAATTCGGTCAGCTTGTCCCGACAGGCAGCGGCCGGCAGGGCTGCTGCGAAAGTCCTGCGCAGACTGCTCTTGTTGCTGGCAGATTGTGAATCATTCATTGGCCGGACCCATATAATATCATTTTCTGAATTTTCATGCATCCAACCGGGGAACCAACAATGATCATCACCACCACTTCGTCCGTCGAGGGACGCAAGATAGCCGCCTATCACGGCATTGCGGTAGGCGAGGCGATTCTCGGCGCCAATGTCTTCAAGGACATCTTTGCCAGCATCACCAACGTCATTGGCGGCCGCTCCGGCTCCTATGAACAGGAACTGGCTCGAGCCCGCGAAGAGGCGCTCAGTGATTTGAAGAAAACCGCCGAGGAAATGGGCGCCAACGCAGTGGTCGGAGTTGACATTGACTACGAGGTGATTGGCACCGGCGGCTCCAACATGCTGATGGTTTCAATTTCCGGCACTGCGGTAACCGTATCCTAGCCTTGCCCTTGTCGCTAGCGAGAAAAACGAAGTGAATCCAGCCACGGGGCAACTGGCCAGTTTCTACGAAAGCCTGCCCGCGGCGAAGATAAATTCCTGGCTGGTCGATTTCCTGCCGCCACCGCCGGCACCAGTGCTGGAAGTAGGTTCCGGCAGCGGTCGCGACGCGGCCTGGCTGGTGCAAGCCGGTTTTGCGGTAACTGCCGTTGAACCGGATGCAGTTATGCGCGCTGAAGCCAGGCGCCGGCATCCCCAGACCGGCTTCAAGTTGCGCTCCGGCAGTCTGCCCGGTCTCGGTTTTGCAGCAAGGCCGCGTTTTGCGTTCATTCTCGCCAATGCAGTGTGGATGTTCATCAGGCCTGACCAACGCTCAGCCGCCGCCGCCGAACTTGCCGCCCTGCTGCTCGATGGGGGAAGCCTGGCGGTTACCCTGCGCCACCCGATTGACCGACAGCGCGGCATGCATGAAGTCGTTCGGCAAACCCTGCTGGCTGAGTTTGCCGCTCTTGGGCTTGCGGCGCGGCACATTTCAAAGGCTGCCGACTTGCAGCGCCCGGCAGTGACCTGGCAGCGCATCCTGCTGACCAAGGATAATGCCGAGCTATGAGAGCGCAACAAATCATTGCCCTGCTGGCGCTGGCGCCGCTGGCAGGGCTGGCGGCCGTTGCCCTGCTGCTGTGTGTGCTGTTTGGGCTGGGTTCGGCCGGTTGCGCCCATCTGGCCCGACTGGTAACCCAGCCGGGAGCCCGCTTCCGGCCGGTGCGCAGCGAAATCCAGATCGTCCCGGAAGCGGTAGTCGAGGTCGTGCGCCGGCGCCGTCTGCCGCCGCCGGACCAGGACAAATCAGAAACATGATTGGCACCCTGGGCCGGCTGGTTGCGCTGCCGCTGATTGGCCTGCAACTGCTGTTGCAGGCACTGGCGGCAGTATGCGGGCTAATGTTCGTCGCTCTGGCCGGAATCTGCCTGCTGATTGCCGGGCGCAGCGGCCTTTTTCAGCCGCCGCAGCAACTTTAGCCTATAA
>JAPORI010000009.1 GCA_026710225.1 Betaproteobacteria bacterium | reverse complement strand
CTTGCATGCCATGGCAATGGTATCCTGCTAGTCTCCGGAGGGCGAGCGAATCGGCAAACCGACAGCAACCAGCAGCTTGCGCGCCGCAGCATCGGTTGCGGCAGTGGTCGCTATCGTTATGTCAAGCCCACGCATTTTATCAATCTTTTCGTATTCGACCTCCGGGAAGACGATGTGCTCGGTAATGCCGAAACTGTAATTGCCGCGTCCGTCAAAGGACTTGGCCGCCAAGCCGCGAAAGTCACGCACCCTGGGCAGGGCGATGTTGATTAGCCGATCGAGAAAGTTGAACATGCGCTCGCGGCGCAGGGTCACCCGGGCGCCGACGATCATTCCCTCCCTGATCTTGAAGCCGGCGATCGACTTGCGCGCCCGGGTGGCGATCGGCCGCTGACCGGCCAGCCGGCCAAAATCCTCAAGCACCTGATCGATAACCTTGCGATCAGTAACCGCGTCTTTCAGACCCATGTTGAGCGAAATCTTGACTAGGCGCGGCACCGCCAGCGGCGAGGACAACTTTTCCTCGCTGCGCCATTCCGGGACGATCTTCTCTTGGTAGAGACGGGCAACATTGACGATGCTCATGATTCGCCAACCTCCTGGCCGCCGTGGACAAACACCCGCTTCTTGACTCCGTCGGCAATCTCGATGCGAATGCGACCGTTCTTGCCCTTGGGATTGACCAGCGCCACGTTCGAGGCGTGAATCGGACGGGAAATCTTCTCGATGCCGCCCGGCTTCTGGCGGCTCGGATCCGGCTTGGCGTGCTTGGTGCCCAGGTTCACCCCCTCGATGACGACATGCTCGACATTGCCCAACTCGTCGGCAACAATCTTGTCGATCGAACCGCGGCTGCCGCGGGCGCGCCCGGCAATCACCACCACTTCGTCTCCCTTGCGCAGGCGCCGCATCCTTACAGCACCTCCGGAGCCAGCGAGATTATCTTCATGAATTTCGCATCACGCAACTCATGGGTAACGGGTCCGAAGATGCGGGTGCCGATCGGCTCGGACTTGGCGCTGATGAGCACCGCCGCGTTTGCATCAAACCTGATTCTGGTGCCATCATCGCGCCGCACTCCGTGGGCGGTGCGCACCACCACCGCGTTGCAGATTTCCCCCTTCTTGACCCGGCCGCGCGGCACACACTGCTTGACCGACACCTTGATCGTGTCACCGATGCCGGCGTAGCGCCGCTTCGAGCCACCGAGCACCTTGATGCACTGCACCTTCTTGGCACCGCTGTTGTCAGCGATGTCAAGCACCGTCTCGACCTGAATCATTGCGCCGCCCCACCAAGCTTGCCGACCACCCGCCAAGCCTTGTGCCGGGAGATGCGCCGCCCCTCTTCGAGAATCAGCCGCTCGCCGCGGCGGGCGACATTGTTCTCGTCATGGGCGAGCATGCTGCGCCGGCGGGTGATTATCTTGCCGTAGAGCGGATGCTTGACCCGGCGCTCGACCCGCACCCGCACCGTCTTGTCGGCGCTGTCGCGGGTGGCAGTCGCGATTATCCGGCGCGTGTTGCTGGCTTCGCTCATTGCCCGGATTCCTTGCTATCGTCTGCCGGTGCGCTGGCAGCGGCAGCGCCAGCACGCTGGCGCTCGGCCATCACCGTGCGCACCCGGGCAATATCCCGCCGCAGGCTGCGCAGGGTGACGTGATTGGTAAGCGTCTGGGTTGCCTGCCGCACCCGGGCACCCATCAGCGAGCGCAGCAACTCCTGCAACTCGGCACGCAGTTCCGGATCGCCCATTTCACGCAAATCAACTGCTTTCATCGGCTAACTCCTGCCGCACCGCGGCGAGCAAAGGCGGTAGCCAGGGGAAGCTTGGCACCGGCGAGCCGGAAAGCCTCGCGGGCGGCCGCCTCGGAAACTCCCTCCACTTCGTAAATCATCTTGCCGGGACGGATTTCGGCGGCCCAGAACTCGACATTGCCCTTGCCGCTGCCCATCCTAACTTCCGGCGGCTTCTTGGAGATCGGCTTGTCGGCAAACACCCTGATCCAGACTCGCCCGACCCGCTTGAGCGAACGGGTGATCACCCGCCGCGCCGCCTCGATCTGACGGGCGGTAAGCCTGCCGCGGCCGGTAGCCCGCAGTCCGAACTCGCCGAAACTCACTGCGGTGCCGGATGCAGCCACGCCACGGTTGCGGCCGCGGTGCGCCTTGCGGTATTTGCGTTTCTTAGGTTCCTGCATCGTCCTGCAAATCGTCCAGATCGTCGGCGAAATCGTCCTCGTCAAAATGATCGTCGGCACCGACATCATCAATGTTGCGGCCGCTGCGCGAACGCACCTGGGCAGCCTTCTTGCTCGCCTCGGCGATCATTTCCTCGGTCTCGGATGTATCGGTTTCGGCACTGGGCTTGACCTCGCCCTCGCCATCGGCACCTATCTCCACCTTGCGACTGAACGCCTCATCTTCCAGTGCCCGGTTCTGCTTTTGACGCGCCGCCGATTCACCATGGAAAATCCACACCTTGATGCCAATAACTCCCATCGAGGTCTTGGCCTGGGCAAATCCGTAGTCGATCTTGGCGCGCAGGGTGTGCAGCGGAACCCGGCCGCGGTGATAGCGTTCGAAGCGGGCAATCTCGGCGCCGTTGAGGCGCCCCTTGCACATGATCTTGATCCCCTGCACCCCGACCCGCTCGGCACTGAGAAGGGCGCGGCGCATGGCGCGGCGAAACATGACCCGCTTTTCAAGCTGGGCGGCAATGTTTAGGGCGACCAGAGTCGCATTCGATTCCGGCTGGCGAATCTCGCGGATGTCCACCTCGACCTCGCCGGAATTGCACATCTTGCGGGCATGGGCGCGCAAGGTGTCGATATCGCCGCCCTTGCGGCCGATGATCATGCCGGGCTTGACGCAGTGGATATTGATCTTGATCTTCTGCTGACGAAGAATCTCGATCTTGGCGATCATCGCCTGAGCATACTTGCTCTCGATGTGCTCACGCAACTTGTAGTCGAGCAGCACCTGCTCGGCAAAATCCCGCTTGCGGGCAAACCACTGCGAATCCCAGTTGCGCCGCATCGCCAGCCGAAAGCCGATCGGATTGATTTTCTGACCCATCTATTCCTCCTTGGCCGATGATTCGGCGGCTGCCTTGACCGGTGCGGCTGCCTTGGCCTTGGCCTTGGCGGATTTGGCCGATTTTTTGCTCTGGCGCGGCCGCACCGGCCGCCCTGGATCAATTTCAGTACCCACCCGCACCTCGATGTTACAGCGCGGCTTTTCAATGACCCCGTAGCGGCCGCGGGCGCGAGCGCGAAACCGGCTTAGCACCAGCCCCTTGTCAACTCTAATCAGCGACACGATCAACTCGTCGATGTCGGCGCCGTGGTTGTTCTCGGCATTGGAGATCGCCGAGTCCAGCACCTTGCGCAGGATGCGCGCCGACTTGCGGGGAGTGAATTCAAGCCGATCGAGTGCTTCCTGCACCTTGAGGCCGGCGACCAGGCCGGAAGCCAGCCGCATCTTGCGCGGCGAGATCGGTGCGTTGCGCAGCAGCGCACGCATCACTTGCGGTGACTTGGATTCGGCCATCACTTCTTGGCCGGGGCGGCTTTCTTGCCGCCGGACTTGTCACCGGTCGGATGACTGCGAAAGGTTCTGGTTGGAGCGAACTCGCCGAGGCGATGGCCGACCATGTTCTCGTTGATGAGCACCGGAACATGAGTGCGCCCGTTGTGCACCTTGATGGTAAGGTTTACAAAGTCCGGGGTAATCATCGAGCGCCGCGACCAGGTCGTGATCGGGCGCCGGTCGCGATTCTTCTGGGCAGTGAGCACCTTGTCAAGCAGGTGCGCTTCAACCATGACTCCCTTGCGGGTCGAGCGGGCCATCGCTAGTTCTTGCGCCGCCGGCGCGAGCGGCGGGAGACAATCATCCCGTCGGTGCGCTTGTTGCTGCGCGTCTTGTAGCCCTTGGCCGGCACTCCGGTCGGTGAGCAAGGAATCCGGTGCGACTTGCTCTTGCCTTCGCCGCCGCCCATCGGGTGATCGACCGGGTTTTTGACCACCGCCCGCACACGCGGCCGCCGGCCCAGCCAGCGCACCGCGCCGGCCTTGCCGTGCTTGCGCAGGAAATGCTCGCTGTTACCCACCACCCCGATCGTTGCCCGGCAGGCTGCATGCACCTTGCGCAACTCACCGGAACGCATCTTGAGCATCGCATAGTCGCCTTCCAGAGCGGCGAACTGCACCACCCCGCCGGCAGCCCGGGCCAACTGGGCGCCCTTGCCCGGCTTTAGTTCAACGCAGCACAACTCGGTGCCGACCGGCAATTCCTTGAGCTGCTTGCAGTTGCCGGTTGCAACCGGTGCATCGGAGCCGGAGCGAACAACATCGCCGCGATCCAGGCCGCGGGGCGCGATTATGTAACGCCGCTCGCCATCTTCATAGCGCAACAAGGCGATCTGGGCACTGCGATTGGGGTCGTACTCGATACGCACCACCGTCGCGTCAATCCCGTCCTTGCCGCGGCGAAAGTCGATCAGCCGCAACTTGCGGCGATGACCGCCACCGCGATGGCGCATCGTCATCCGGCCGCGATTGTTGCGACCACCGGTGCGCGCCTTGGCCTCGGTAAGACTCTTGACCGGCGAGCCGCGATAGACACCTTCGCGCACCGGCACCACCCGGCCGCGGCTGCCCGGAGTAACCGGATTGAACTTGCGTACCGCCACGGCTAGTTGCCTCCGAAGTGGGAGACGAAATTGATGTCCTGGCCCTCGCCGAGCCGCACATAGGCGCGCCGCGAACCGCAGTGATAGGCGTGCTTGCCGCGGCTTACCGCCCGGCCCTTCTTGCCGCGCCGATTGAGGATGCGCACATCAATGACATCGACTTCAAATATCTTGATCACCGCCCGGCAAACATCCTTCTTGGTCGCCCACGGTGCGACCTTGAACATGACCGAGCGTCCCGACTTGAACTCGCCCTCGGCAAGAAAGTTGCTCTTTTCGGTGACAACCGGCCCTTGCAGGACGCCAAAGTACTTTTCGGTGGCTGCAACGCTTTTCATGCCCACACCTCGCTGATTCTTTCCACCGCCCGGCGACTAATCACGGTGCGGTCGCACTTGAGCAAATCGGCAGCCCGCAGACTGGACAGACGGGCAAATGCAACGCTGGGCAGGTTGCGCAACGAAAAGACAAAATTGGTGTCGAAGTCGGTATCGACAAACAGCACCCGCAAATCGGGGGCAAAGGTGTCAATCTGCTTTGCCATCGGCGCAGTCTTGCGCTCATCGGCAACCAGTTCGGATGCGGCCACCACCCTGCTTTCCCGCACCAGCCGCGAAACCAGGGAAGCCAGCGCAGCCCGGTATTCCTTGCGATTGAGCCGCCGCGAGAAGTTCTCGTTCGGAGTGTTGGGAAAGGCGCGTCCGCCACCGCGCCTAATCGGGGTTCCGGCCATGCCCACCCTGGCTGCGCCACTGCCTTTCTGGCGGCGCAACTTGCGGGTCGAATGCTTGACGCCGGCCCGGTTCAACTGCTTGCGGGTTGCCTGACGGGCGTTGGCAGCCTCGCTTACCGTCAGCCGGTGGGCGAGATGCTCATTCCAGGCCCGGGCGAAAAACGCGTCCGGCACCTCCAACTCACCGGCCGGTGCAAAATGCTTGTTAATCAGTTCAAGTTTCACTGGCTGGCCGCCTCGTTTTTGTCGGCAGTGGCAATCGGCTCGGGAGCCTTCTTCTTGACCGCGTGCTTAACCATGACATCGGCGTTGCGCGGCCCCGGCACCGCACCGTTGACAAACAGCAGACCGCGTTCGCCATCGACCTTGACCACTTTCAGATTCTGCACTGTGGTGCGGCGGCTGCCCAACTGACCGGGCATCTTCTTGCCGGGGAAAACCCGGCCCGGGTCCTGATTCTGACCGGTCGACCCCGGCTTGCGATGCGCCCGCGAATTGCCGTGCGTCTGGCGACCGGAACTGAAATTGTGTCGCTTGATCACCCCGGCAAAGCCGTTGCCCTTGCTGCGGGAGGTGACATCAACATGGTGGCCGGCGGCAAACAGCGCCGCCACCGCCAGTTCGGCTCCCGGCTTCAGGCTGGCTGCATCCTTTTCGTCAACCCGGCATTCGCGCAACCGCCGGGCGGCACCGGCATTGTGCTTGCCCAGATGGCCGATCATGGCGCGGTTGAGCCGGTTGCGCCGGCCCTGACCCTGGGCGAGTTGCACGGCCGAATAGCCGTCGCGCTCGGGTGTCTTGATCTGGCAGACCCGGTTGCCGGACACGTCAATGACGGTAACCGCATCCGAGTTGCCGTTTTCAGCAAACAGCCGGGTCATGCCGGCCTTTACTCCCAGCAGCGTTGCCATCAGAACAACTTCATGTTGGGGTCGACGCCGTTGGGCAGTTCGATCTTGGACATTGCCTCAATGGTCTTCTTGGAAGGATCAAGAACATCTATCAGGCGGTGGTAGGTGCGTATCTCGATTTGCTCGCGGGAGTCCTTGAACACATGCGGCGAACGCAGCAAATCATAGCGCTCGCGGCTGATCGGCAGCGGGATCGGGCCGCGGATGTTGCTGCCGGTCTGACGAACGGTGCGCAGGATGACATCGGAGGCGGTATCTATCTGCTTGTAGTCGAAACTGCGCAACCGGATGCGCAGAATGCGCTGCGGCTTCTTGGCCGATGAGCGGCGGGAAGATCGAGCCGGAGCCGCTTCCTTCTTGGCGGCTGGCTTTTTGGCCGCGGCAGCCTTCTTGGCCGGCTTGGCCGCCGGAGATTCTTTCTTGGCGGCGGCGGCACTCTTGCTGGCAGCCGGCTTTTTTGCGGCAACCTTCTTGGCGGCGGCCGGCTTTTTGGCCGCAGCAGCCGGCTTGGCCGGCTTGGCGGCCGCTGCCGCGTCGGCCTCGGCCGGACTGCCCGACGCGCTTTCCGAACTCTCACTCACGGCAGCAAATCAACGTTCAACGAGCAAGAGATCGGCGACAAACTACTTGACGATCTTGGTAACCAGTCCGGCACCGACCGTGCGGCCGCCTTCCCGGATCGCAAAGCGCAAGCCCTGCTCCATCGCTATCGGCGCTATCAACTTGCCTACTATGTTCACCTTGTCGCCCGGCTTGACCATCTCCACTTCCTTGGGCAACTCCACCAAGCCCGTCACATCCGTCGTCCGGAAATAAAACTGCGGACGATAGCCGCTGAAAAACGGCGTGTGGCGGCCTCCCTCCTCCTTGCTCAGCACATATATCTCCGCCTCGAACTCTGTGTGCGGCGTGATCGTACCCGGCTTGCTCAGCACCTGACCGCGCTCGACCTCCTCGCGCTTGGTGCCTCGCAGCAACACACCTACGTTGTCACCCGCCTGGCCCTGATCGAGCAACTTGCGGAACATCTCCACTCCCGTGCACGTCGTCTTGGTCGTCTCCTTCAAGCCGACTATCTCGACTTCCTCGCCAACCTTCACTATCCCGCGCTCGACCCGACCGGTCACCACCGTTCCCCGACCCGATATCGAGAACACATCCTCCACCGGCATCAGGAACGCCCCGTCTATCGCTCGCTCCGGCTCCTCTATGTAACTGTCCAGGGCTTCGGCCAACTTCACCACCGACTGCGTTCCCGTCTCGCCTTCGTCCCCTTCCAGCGCCTTGAGCGCCGAACCCTTCACTACCGGCGTCTTCTCACCGTCGAACTCGTACTTGCCCAGCAACTCGCGCACCTCGACCTCCACCAACTCGAGCAACTCGGCGTCGTCCACCTGATCCACCTTGTTCAGATACACCACCACCCGCGGCACTCCCACCTGACGGGCCAGCAATATGTGCTCCCTGGTCTGCGGCATCGGGCCGTCGGCTGCACTCACCACCAGGATCGCCGCATCCATCTGCGCCGCGCCGGTGATCATGTTCTTGACATAGTCGGCGTGACCGGGGCAGTCCACGTGCGCATAGTGGCGCGCCGACGTCTCGTACTCGACATGCGAGGTGTTGATCGTTATTCCCCGCGCTTTTTCCTCCGGAGCGTTGTCAATCTGGTCGTAGCCCTTTTGCTCCCCTCCGTACTGCGCCGCCAGCACCTTGGTCAACGCCGCAGTCAGCGTCGTCTTGCCGTGATCGACATGGCCTACCGTTCCCACGTTCAGGTGCGGCTTTGTGCGCTCAAATTTTTCCTTCGACATGAT
>JAPORI010000021.1:7064-8260 GCA_026710225.1 Betaproteobacteria bacterium | reverse complement strand
GGTGGCAAGCTGATTGCTATGCACTCCGATCGCGGGAAAGTTTCTTGCTGTTACGATAGTCATATCGCAAAAAAAGTTGCTCTCGACGCCTTCGAGGCAATGAAAAACATTGGCCAGATGTGCGGCAGGCCCGTAGACTTCGTCGCCTTCCAGAGTGCGGGACGCGCTGCCCTGATCATAGACAAGGGAAGGCTGTGGCGGTGCTACCTGACTTGCGCCGCCGCCACCTCCGCAACCGGAAACGATCGCCGCAACTATTATCGCCGGCAGCAGCCGATGCCAGAAAAAAACCATTTGACTAGAAAAGAGAAAAGATATTCGTTATTATATCATTTTTCCGCCAGCTCGGCAACTGCCCCGACAATGCTCAAATCCAGTCGCGCGCAACCAGATACTGGCCGGCAAAATTATCCTCGACGCTGCCGGTTTTAGCCGGCGAATGCGAAGCCCAGGCCGCCAGCGGCGGCATCGACACCAGGATTGCATAGCGGCATGCCGGCCGGGCTGCATTCCGATCAGGGTGCCGCGAGCGCGCGGCAGGTTGAATTCGACATAGCGGCCGCGGCGGTAAAGCTGGAAATTGCGCTCGCGCTCACCGTAGGGAGTGTCGGTGCGCCTGTCGATGATCGGCAGATAGGCTTCGGAAAAATGTTCGACAACCGATCGGGCCAGTTTGCCGGCGGCATCATGATCGCCGCCGGCATCATAATCGTCAAAGAATATTCCGCCAATCCCGCGCTGCTCGTTGTTGCGATGGGGCAGCCGGAAGTATTCGTCGCAGCGAAGCTTGAAGTCGCGGTACAAATCCTTGCCGTAGCCTTCGACACTTTGCCGGCACAGCCGGTGGAAGTGGCGGCAGTCATCATCGAAGCCGTAGCAGGGAGTCAGGTCCATGCCGCCGCCGAACCACCAGGTCTGGCCGTCGGTGGTGCTGAAGTGACGCACGTTCAGGTGCACGGTCGGTGCGTAGGGATTGCGCGGATGCGCGATCAGCGACATGCCGCAGGCATGATAGGGACGCCCGGCCAGTTCGGGACGGGCAGAACTGGCCGCCGCCGGCAGCGAATCGGCGGCGATGCGGGAAATGTTGATGCCGGCTCTTTCAAAAACCTTGCCGGCGGAAAACAGCACTGCACTGCCTTCTCCCAGTTTTGAGTTCCAGCTGCTTTTATCAGGCTCAACACCGTCGCGCCGGG
>JAPORI010000021.1:0-7054 GCA_026710225.1 Betaproteobacteria bacterium | reverse complement strand
CGGGCAAACAGATCGGCAATCTTGCTGCTCGATTCGGCCAGATATTCGGCAAACTCATTCATGCGCTTGATGGCGTCCATTTGCCGCGCCTCAGGCTCCCCGCCGCAGCGGAGCCTTGAGATACTCAACCGACTGCATCTCTCTAAGTCGGGAAAGGGTGCGTCCCGATTCACCGCCGCCATCGGCAAAAAGCTGGTCAAGACTGGCGGCTGCACAAACGATCAGCTTGATGCGCTCGTCATAGAGCACATCAACCAGCCAGGTAAAGCGCCGCGCCGCTTCGCTGCCCTCTTCGAGCTTCGGGACGCCGGACAGAAAGACGGTTGCAAAGCGTTCGGCCAGCCGCAGGTAGTCGGCCTGCGCCCAGTTTCCTTCGCACAGCTGGGCGAATTCGAACCAGACCGTGGTCGATGAGCGGCGCTGCGCATTAATGCGCCGGCTGCCGAGCTTGACGCTCGGGGTGAGACGGATGTCGGCGGAAAGTTCATTGAACATCTTCTCCAGCCGCTCCCGGTTTTCCCGGCTGTCGGGAGTGAGAAAGCGATCGGCGCTGACCAGGGTGCGCAGCCGGTAGTCGGTGCCGCCGTCCAGGTTGTGTACCTGCAACCGGTTTTCGAGCAGCTCGATCGCAGGCAGGAAACGATCGCGGGCCAGGCCGTTGGGATACAGATCGGCCGGCGCATAGTTGGAGGTTGCAACCAGCACCACCCCGTCGGCAAGCAGCAGTTCGAGCAGCCGGCCGAGAATCATCGCATCGGCTATGTCGCTGACGTGAAACTCGTCAAAGCAAATCACCCGCCAGCGCGCTGACAAGCGCGCCGCAACCGTCGCCAGAGCATCATCTGCACCACAACACTCGGCCATGTCGGCGTGAAAGTGCCGCATGAAGCCGTGAAAGTGCACCCGCATCTTGTCCTCGACCGGCAGGTTGAGAAAAAAACCATCCATCAAGAAACTCTTGCCGCGCCCGACGGTTCCGTAGATGTAAAGTCCCGACTCCTTGCCGCCTGCCTCGGCGGCGGAGCTGCCAAGCAGCCGGGCGATGAGGCCCTCTTGCTGCTTCGGTGCAACTATCCGGCTGGCCAGCTGCTGCAACAGTTCGACTGCTGCGGCCTGATCATCATCGTGATAGAGCATCCCGCCTTCAAGCAGCGAACGATACCAGTTGCGGACGCTGTCGGCACCAAGCAGACAGTGGTTCTCGCCGACATCGGCAGAATTCATTTTGCCGACCCCGGCTGCGCCGGGGGTGTGCCGGCTTGCGCTCCCCTAACTGTGAATCGCCCGGCCATCGACCGCCAGCGCCGCCTCTTTCACCGCCTCCGACAGGGTCGGATGAGCGTGACAGGTGCGGGCTATGTCCTCGGCCGAGGCGCCGAACTCCATCGCCAGCACCGCTTCGGCAATCATGTCGGAAGCGTTGCCGCCGAGCATGTGCACCCCGACCACCCGGTCGCTTTCCTTCTCGGCAAGAATCTTCACCATCCCCACCGTATCGCCGATGCCCTTGGCCCGGCCGTTGGCGATGAACGGAAAACTGCCGGCTCGGTAGGCGACCCCGGCCTCTTTCAGTTGCGCTTCGGTTCTGCCCACCCAGGCGATCTCCGGATGGGTGTAGATCACCCAGGGGATGCAGTCGTACTCAACTTCCGGCTTCTGGCCGGCAATCAGTTCGGCAACCATCACCCCCTCTTCCTCGGCCTTGTGGGCGAGCATCGGGCCGCGCACCACATCACCGATTGCATAGACGTTGGCATGGGCAGTGCGGCAGTGTTCGTCAACCTCGATGCGACCGGCCGCATCGATCTTGAGGCCGGCTTCCGTTGCACCGAGACCCTCGGTGCAGGCGATCCGCCCGACCGCGACGATCAGCCGGTCAAACGAGTCCGAGTGCTGCTTGCCGCCGTCACTCCAGGAAACCTTGACCTTCTTGCCGGCGACTTGCGCCTGGTCAACCTTGCAGCCCATGCTGATCTTGAGTCCCTGGCGGGTGAACTCGCGCAAGGCGGCCTTGGCCAGCGCGCTATCGGTGGCGGCGAGAAACTCGGGCATCGCCTCGAGAATTACAACTTCGCTGCCCAGCCGGCGCCAGACGCTGCCCAGCTCCAGACCGATCACCCCGGCGCCGATCACGCACAGCCGCTTGGGGACTTCGGTAAAGGCAAGCGCACCGATGTTATCGACGATCATCTTGTTGTCCACCGGCGCGGCCGGAATCGGACGCGACACCGATCCGGTCGCGATTATGACGTTGGTCGCGGCAATTTTCCGGTCGCCGATTTCGATCTCGCACTGCGGGCCGATTTTCGCCAGCCGGGCGGTGCCGGCGATCGGCTCGACCTTGTTCTTCTTCAACAGCAGCCGGATGCCGCCGGTGAGTTCACCGACGATCTTGTCCTTGCGCTTTTGCATCGTTGCCAGATCGAGCTTGACGCCGCCGACCTTGACACCGTGGGCGGCAAACTCCTCGGCCGCCTCCTCGAAGCGGTGCGATGATTCCAGCAGCGCCTTGGAAGGGATACAGCCGACATTCAGGCAAGTGCCTCCGTAGACGACATCGGAGCCGGAAGCAGCCGGCCACCTTTCGATGCAGGCGGTCTTGAGGCCCAACTGGCCGGCGCGGATTGCCGCGACATAGCCGCCGGGACCGCCGCCGATTACTGCAACATCATAGGTTTCCATCCAACCTATTTTAACCGGCGATCGTGATTGGCACTTCGCCACCGGCGGTGAATTGACCGATTACCGCAGCATCCTGGAAGCCGGCCTGGTCAAGATGCGCCAGCAGCTGCCCGCTGCGCTCGGGTGCACAGGCGGCCAGCAGCCCGCCGGAGGTCTGCGGATCGCAAAGCAGGATGCGTTGCCAGTCGGCAAGTTTTCCGTCAATGGCGACTCGGTCCTGACAGTTGCGCCAGTTGCGGCCGGCGGCACCCGGAGCCACACCGCTCTCAGCCAGCTGACGGGCTTGCGGCAACAGCGGCAGCGCGGCCAGATCGATGCGGGCACCCAGCCGGCTGCCGGCACACATCTCATCGAGATGACCGAGCAAGCCGAAGCCGGTCACGTCGGTAAGCGCGTTGACCAGACCCTGTTCGGCCAGTTCGGCGCCGACCGCATTCAACTGGGTGGCAACCGCGCGCAATCTGGCATAGCCGGCCGCGGAAAGCTTGCCCTTTTGCAAGCCGGCGGCCAGCACCCCGATGCCCAGCGGCTTGGCCAGGATCAGCGCGTCGTCGCGCTTGGCTGTGCAGTTGCGCAGCAGGTGCTCGCGCCGGCAGCCGCCGACCACTGCCAGGCCGTAGATCGGCTCCGGTGAGTCAATCGAGTGGCCGCCGGCGATCGGCACACCGGCTGCACTGGCCGCCGCCTGGCCGCCGGCCAGAATCTGGCCGATCACTTCGGTGCCGATTTCAGCAACCGGCATCCCGACCAACGCCAGCGCAAAATGCGGCCGGGCGCCCATGGCATAGATGTCAGAAAGCGCATTGGTCGCGGCGATCGCCCCGAAATCATGCGGATCATCGACGATCGGAGTGAAGAAATCAGCACTGGCAACCAGGCAGTCGCCGCTGGCAAGCTGCCAGGCGCAGGCGTCATCGCGCCCGTCGCTGCCCACCAGCAGTCGGGAATCGGCTGGCGGCTGGCTGCCAATCAGACCGGCAAGCAGCCGCGCATCCATCTTGCAGCCGCAGCCGCCGCCGGAGCCCAGTCTGGTGAGTTTCACTTCCCCCATAATTAGTAACTGTTAATGGAATCGATCCTTGCCAATCTAGGGCAATTCTCCGCGATCATCGATGTGCGCACTCCGGCCGAATACGCGCTCGACTGTATCCCGGGAGCCGAAAACATGCCGGTGCTCTCCGACGAGCAGCGGCGGATAACCGGCCTGCTCTACAAGCAAAGCCCCTTTGCCGGCCGCCGGCGCGGCGCCGGTCTGGTCGCGCAAAACATCGCTGCGCTGTTCTCCGGTGCGCTGGCCGACAAGCCGGCCGGCTGGCGGCCGCTGGTCTACTGCTGGCGCGGCGGGATGCGTTCGCAGGCGCTGGCGCAGGTGATGCGCGAAGTCGGCTGGCCGGCCGAAACCCTGCCCGGCGGCTACAAGGGTTACCGGCAGTGGGTGATCGAGCAACTCGCCCAGTTGCCGACAACATTTTCCTGGCAGGTAATTTGCGGACCGACCGGAGCCGGCAAGTCGCTGCTGCTGGCCAGCCTGGAGCGCCAGGGCGCCCAGATCATCGATCTGGAGGGCCTCGCCCGCCACCGCGGTTCGGTTTTCGGTGCCGGTGCCAGCCAGCCCTCGCAGCGCAGCTTCGAAAGCAGCCTGCGCAGCGCCATTGCCGCCCTGGATGCCGGCCGGCCGGTGTTTGTCGAGGCGGAAAGCCCGCGGCTGGGCGCTTTGGAAATTCCCAAAAGCCTGATTTCAGCGGTCCGTAGCGGCGGAAGAATCTGGATCGAGGCCGATCGCCGGGCGCGGGCGCGCCTGACTTGCCGCGCCTATCAATCCTATTGCGAGCCGGAAGCGTTTGCCCGGGTGGTTTCCCGGCTGCGCCGGCACGTAGCCGGCGCCTTGCTGAAAGAGTGGCTGCAACTGCACGCCAGCGGCCAATTCGAGCAACTGGCCGAAAGCATGCTCGCCGGCTACTACGATCCCAAGTACGAGCACGCCCTGCGCCGCCATCGCCGCCTGAGCCAGGCTGCGCCGCAAACAATCAGGCTTGATCCCACCGACAGTGCGCAGATCGACGCGCAAGCCGGGCAAATCATCGCCGCCGCCGCCAAGAAGTTATAATAGGCGGCTACATTCAAACCCAGACCCTGATTGACCATGGCCGTTCAGAAAAGCAAGAAATCACCGTCCCGACGCGGAATGCGCCGCTCGCACAGCGCGCTGCGTCCGGCCGAGATCAGCGCTGACGTCAAAAACGGCATCTTCCATCGCCGGCATCACCTGAGCGATACCGGCTTTTACCGGGGAGTGCGCTACTTCAATCCCGGCGACGAAGCCGAAAGCGAAGAAGAGTAAAGGGCAAGACGCCCTTTCTCTTCCGCCGGTTGGAAACTTCAGAAATTAGGCTTGCCGGATGGCCAGACTTATCGCCTTTGACGTCATGAGCGGCGATCTGGGGATCGAGGCGGCAATAGCCGCAATCAAAATCGCTTTAGCCGAGAATCCGCAGATGCAAATCATCGCAGTCGGAGATGAAAAAAGGCTGCAAGCGCAACTGGCCGGACACGATCGAGTGCAAATCAGGCACGCCGAGGCGGTGGTGTCGATGGCCGAAAACCCCAAGCAGGCGGTAAGGCGACGCAACACTTCCCTGTACAAGACGATCGAGCTGGTCGCCGACGGCCACGCCAATGTAGCGGTAAGTGCCGGCAACACCGGAGCGCTGATGATAACCGCCAAGGTGCTGCTCAAGATGCGCCCCCCCTACCGGCGGCCGGCAATCGCCGGCCAGATCCCCTGCGTCGGCTGCACCGATTCATTCACGATGCTTGATCTGGGTGCCAATGTCGATCGGAGTCCGGAAATGCTGGTTGACTTCGCGCGCATGGGGTCCGAATTCGCCCGGGTGGTAAAGGGCAGCGACTCCCCCCGGATTGCCCTGCTCAACGTCGGCACCGAAAACATCAAGGGCGGCCAGGACCTGCTCGCCGCCCATCAGCTGCTCGGCGAAACCGATCTGAACTACACCGGCTTCATCGAGGCCAACAGTCTGTTCGATCCGGCAACCGCCGCGGCCGATCTGCCGCAAGTTGTCGTGTGCGACGGATTTGTCGGCAATGTATTCTTGAAGACCATCGAGGGCCTGTCGAAAATGATCAAGTCGATGTTTGGCAACGCCTATCAAAGCACAGCTTACAGCCGGCTGGCCGGACTGGTTTCGCTGCCGGTACTCAACGGCCTGCGTAAAACGATGGACTCGCGCCGCTACAACGGCGCCTCGTTTCTCGGATTGCGCGGCCTGGTGGTCAAGGCGCACGGCAATTCGGATTCGGTCGGACTGGCCTGCGCGCTCGCCTTTGCCATGCGCCAGATCGACGATCAGCAGTCATTGATCGGATGAACGGCCCCTATGCAAGCATAGCCGGAGTAGGCTCCGAACTGCCGGCCCGGCAGGTGGACAATCATCATTTTGCAAAGTACCTGGATACCTCTGACGAATGGATCAGGAAGCGCACCGGCATCGTTCGCCGGCACCTGGCCGACAAGGATGCCAAGTTGTGCGATTTGGCCCGGCCGGCCGCGCAAAAGGCGATCGCCGCCGCCGGGGTAACCGCAGATCAAATCGATGCAATCATCGTTGCAACCACCACTCCCGATCGCATCTTTCCTGCCACCGCCTGTCTGCTGCAAGATGCCCTCGGTGTGCAAGGCTGTCCGGCTTTCGATGTTCAGGCAGTGTGCTGCGGATTCCTCTACGCCCTGTCATGCGGCGAGGCGATGATCCGCGCTGAGCGCAGCAGTTGCGCGCTGATTGTCGGAGCCGACATCTTCTCCCGCCTGGTTGACTGGAACGATCGGTCAACCTGCATCCTGTTTGGCGACGGTGCCGCGGCGGTGGTGCTCAAGGCGGCCGCAAATCCGGGCATCGTCGCCTTGCAACTGGGTGCGCAAGGCAGCAGCGCCGACATTCTCACCGCCGAAGGCCATCCGCAGCGCGGTGAATTTTGTGGCAAGCCAGTCACCCGTATGGATGGCCAGAGCGTATTCACCCTGGCAACCCGGGCGATGATTGAATCGTCGCTGGCGGTGTGTGACCAGGCGGCGATCAAACCCGATGAAATCGACTGGTTCGTACCCCATCAGGCAAACCAGCGCATCATTAGCGCGGTTGCCCAGCGACTGGGCATCGGCAAGGAAAAAGTTGTTGCAACCATTGCCGAGCACGGCAACACTTCCGCAGCCTCGATCCCGCTGGCTCTCGATTCGATTGGCGAGCAAATCAAAAGCGGCGATCGGGTGCTGATGTACGCCGCCGGCGGCGGCCTGACCTGGGGCGCGGCACTGGCGCTGGTGCCATGAGCGAGCCTCTTGCCCTGGTGTTCCCCG
>JAPORI010000172.1 GCA_026710225.1 Betaproteobacteria bacterium | reverse complement strand
TCCCAACACGATCGATTTTTTTCACGGCTACACCTTTGCCGGCCATCCGCTCGCCGCCGCCGCCGCCCTGGCAGCCCAGGATTTGTATGCCGCCGAAGGTCTCTATACCCGCGCCCGGCGGCTGGAGAAATACTGGGGTGATTGCCTGTTTTCGCTGCGCGGGTCTCCCAATGTCATCGACATCCGCTGTCTGGGTCTGATGGGTGCGATCGAGTTGCAGCCGCGTCCGGGCAAGCCTACCGCCCGCGCCTTTGCTGCGCTTGTCGATGCCTTTCACAGGGAGCAGCTGCTGATTAGGACCACCGGCGACACCATTGCCCTGGCGCCGCCGCTGATCGTCTCCCGGCAGCAGATCGACATGATTGTCGAGAGGGTTGGCAGGGTGCTGACCAGGATCAGGTAGGCTGGAACTGGTGCCTGGCAGGGAAATTGCCGCCTTGATTACAATAGACCTATGAAATTCATTTGCCGCCCGCTGTGCGGCCAGCGGCAACAATGCCCGGGTGCGCCCGCGATCTGCACTCCCGATAGCAGGACATCCGGGCGCAAATGAGCACGAAGACGCTCCCGCAAATGCTTGCCGGACTTCTCGGCGGCTTGCTGCTGTCGCTGGTTGGCAGCGCCCGCGCCGACACATGCAGTTTTGAAGAGGAATACTTCAAGTCGGCAACCCTGGCGGCTGTTGAGCAATGCCTGAGCGAGGGCAAGGATGTGGTCGGCGATCCCGACAGCGATTACTCGCCGGTATACTGGGCGGCAAAAAGTGCTGGTCCTGCAATAGTGTCAGTTTTGATTGAAGCCGGTGCTGCCACAGATCGCAGTGATGTTTATGGCAATACGCTGCTGCATGTTGCCGCAGGCAACAATCCTGATCCGGCGGTGATTGCGTTGCTGATCGCATCCGGTGCCGAAATCAACAGTTGGAGCAGATACGTCGGCACGCCCCTGCATCTGGCCTCCGGCAACAATGCAAATCCGGCAATTGTTGCACTGCTGATCGCATCCGGTGCCGATGTCCACAATCAAGACAACCTTGGTTGGACCCCACTGCATCATGCGGCGGCAAACAATCCTGATCCGGCGGTGATTTCCCATTTGCTGGCTGCCGGTGCCAATGTCAATAGCAAGGATAGCAAGGACATGGTGCCGCTGCATGCTGCGGCACTGAAAAATACGCAAGAGAGCGTTATTGAAGCCCTGATCGAAGCCGGTGCCGAGCTGGAACTCAAGACCAGATATCATCAAACTGCCTTGCACCTTGCGGTAAGTGGTTCAAACCAGACTGCGATCAGGGTGCTTGGCGCCGCCGGCGCCGATCTGGATAGTTGCGTCGGATATATTTATGGCTATTGCATGCGACCGATCTTCTATGCATTTGTAACCAGGAAATCCAAATCCGTCGAAGCGCTAAAGGAAGCCGGTGCCGCGGATGTGGGATTGTTGTCCAAGACACTCGCCTATCTTGCCGGGGCCGTCTTTCTGGTAAAGCGTTACTTCTCGTCTTGAGTGCGCAGCGCAGTTTCGCTGAGACGGAAATTCCCAGATAGCATCGATTCTTACCAAGCCGTTTAGCCAGGCAATCTGGTTTTAACTTTCCTAGTCAGTCTCGCTGTCGGCCGCCCGGCGGTAAAGCCGGTTGACCTCTTCGCTGGACTTGCCTTCCTTTTCGGCCAACTCGGCCAGGCTGTGGAAGTTGTGCCGGGCCGGGTGCAGTTCAACCGCCCGCTCAAGCGCCTTGCGAGCCTGTCCCCACAGTTGTGATCGCATCGCCAGATGTCCTATCGCCCGCAGCAAGTCATCGTCATCGGGGTGCTCGGCCTGCATCTTCTCTCCGGCCGCCAGTGCCTCTTCGACCAGTTTTTTTGATCCGTGATCGGCGATCGCTTCCAGCAGCGCGGCATCGACATCCTGCCGGAAAGCCTGGGCGAGTATCTGTGATGCGCCCTGCCGGTCGTCGACCGCAGCCAGGCGGCTGGCTGCGGCAACCGCAACCGAAGACGGTGATTTGCCCTTGTTTACCGTTCCAATCAGGGTGCGCACCTCTTCCGGATTGCCGGCATCAGCAAGCAGGCGCCGGGTAAGCGAGCCGGCCTTGGCGCGCAGCACCGGCTGCGCCGGCTGCTTGCGCAGCAGGCGCTGGGCGGCATCAAGCGCACCGCGCACATCGCCGGACTGTTCGCATGATTCCATGAGCATCATCAGCGGCGCGTGCGCATCGCTGTTGCCGGCACCGGCCAGACGCAGGGTTTCGGCCGCGGCGGCGGGGCGCTTGGCGGCCAGCTTGGCGCGTGCATCGGCCATCGCCTTGATCATCGGATCGCCCTCGGCGTTGGCCGCCCTGCGCAGCAGCGTTTCCTTGCGGCGCGGATCGGCTGCTGCTGCGGCCAGATAATAGGTCAGCGCCGGTTCGATCCCGGCTTCGGCGGCGGCGGCGAAGTTCTTGTGCTGGCTGGCCTGGTCGCCCAAAGCGAGCGCCTTGATTCCGTCGGAAAGAATCCTGGCCCGTCGCCGCTCGACCCTGCCGCTGCGCCAGCGCTTGATGTGGCTGGGCATGAACAAAATCAGCGATGCAACCTTCCACAGCAGGCCGAGCAGCAGCGCAAAAACCACTGCCAGCAGCAGCGCCACAGTCAGCGGCGTTTCGATGATCTTGCCCATTATCTCCATGCGCACCGGCACGTCAAGATAGAGGGTGTGGATGAGCCAGACGCCGATCGCGAGTATGGTCGCGATGATTATGATTGGCAGGCCGGACGAGCGCATCAGGATGCCGAAAGTTGCAGGGAATAGGATGGATAGCCGATGTTGATCAGCTCGGCAATTGACTTGGCAAGACTCAGCGAATAGGCGCTCGGCGAGTTGTCGTTGAGGGCGGCAGCTTCTATTTCAAGTTTGTTGAGCTCTTCCAGATAGGCGTCGCGCTGACCCTGGGCCAGGGCGCGGATGCACTCGGCGGCAGCCGCGGCGATGCTTTCAGCCGGCATTACCGATGCCGGCCGAGCCGGGGTTGCGTCGCTGATCTTGAACAGCCGGCCGAGCAGCCCGTCGCTGGCGGTGGCCGCGTCGCTATCGGCGGCCTGGGCGGCGCGCAAGGCGTTGTCGATCGCGGCCTGGGCGTCGCGCTGAATCTGTTCGAGGCGATCAAAGATGCTGCTGCGCGACGGAATTCCGGCCAGCCGGCGGCGATTGTCGGAGATCAACTCGGCCACGGAAGTGCCCGGCGCAACATTCTTGGCTAGCTGCTCGAGTTCGGAGTCGGCGGCAGCTGCATCACCGGACAGACGCAGGCGCATGTCGATGAGTTCGATCTTGATGCGCACCACATCGAGCAGCGGTGCGAAGCCGCCGGAGCCGCCCGGTGATCCGGCAACTTCGGTGGCGACGCTTTCGAGCAACTCGCTCATCTGGCGCAGGTTCTGTTCGGTGCCGCTGAGCCGGGTGTCAAGCGCTTCCATCTGCCGGAAGACATCGGCGGTGTCCTCATCTGCGGTCGGTTCGCTTGCTGCCAGCGGCGGCAGTGCTGACGACAGTTCGGCGGCCGAATCGATGGTTCCGGTTTCCGGTATTTCCGGCTGCGAGAATGCGGTTGCAAAATCGGCCGGCACCGGGGCGGTTTCCGGCAGCCGGTGGAGAAAGGAGGGCAGGTAATCGTTGAGGCGGCCGCTGCTGTAGGCCCACCAGCCGCCGGCAGCGAGTGCAACCAGCAGCACAAAGCGCTTGAAGCCGCCGCCGGACTTCGCCGGCGGTGGATCATTTTTTGCTGATTGGCTTTCTTTGTTCATTTCAGGAGGATAGGTGCCGGGCAAGCTGAGCCAGCAGTTCGGCCGGGCTGGATTGGGTAATTATATTTTCAAAACCCATCTGGCGCGCCTTGGCCTCGATTTGGGGATGGTGCACCCCCAGCGGCAGCCGCTTTAGCCGCGGCGCGTCGTGGCCGGCGCGCTCGACAAGCACCGCCAGGGAGTCCGCATCAAATGCGAGCAGGCAGTTGCAGGCCGCGCGCCGGGAAGAGGGCAGCGAACTCCACAAATCTGTGGCAGCCGGAATCCGCCGGTAGCATTCAACTGCAACCGGGTCTGCCTGCATTTCGCGCAGCATGTCAAAAGCCCGGGGCGGGGCTGCCTGTCTTTGCACCAGCGCAACCTTGCACCCCGATAGTTCTGCCAGTTGGCCGCTGGCGAGCAGCTGGCCCAGGCCGGCTTCCGCTGCCGGTGCAACGATGTTGGTGAAGCCGGCTGCCGCCAGTGCCTGAGCGGTCTGCTGGCCCGGAGCGGCGGTTGCCAGGTTGGGGTTTGGCGTTCGCCGGTGCCGGATCGATATCTTGACCAGACTCTCCACCGCATTCGGGCTGGCGAAGATTGCCCAGGCGAATGCAGCCGGATTGTCGAGCAGATCGAGTGCAGCCGGACAGTCCTCGATCGGCTCAATCTGATGGGTTGCCAGCGCGCTCATCCGGCCACCGCCGGCGCGCACCAGCTGCTGCATCCGGGCAAGCAGGTGCGGCGATCGCAGCCCGATGAGTTCCATGCCGGCAAACTGTTCTGCCTGGTCCATCAGCCGCCGGCGTTGATTTGCGCCAGGATTTGCCGGCCGCCGGCATCAAGCATCTGCTCGGCTGCCTGGCGGCCGGATTGCTGCGGTTGCTCGGCCAGCCCCTGGGCGCGGGCGAGAGCGGAACCGTCCGGAGCGGTAAGCAGGCAGGTGGTCTGCACCTGTCCGTTGACTACGGTTGCGTGTGCTGCCAGCGGGGTGTGGCAGTCGCCGGCGACGCGCGCGGCAACCGCCCGCTCGGCGAGAGCGGCCGCACCGGTTTCCGGATCGGAAACCGCAGCCAGCAAGCCGGCGATGCTGCCCTTGGCGCGTTGACATTCAAGCGCGATGATGCCTTGTCCCGGAGCCGGAACGAAGGTTGCACAGGGCAAAACTTGTGCGATCGATGCTTGCAGATTCAGCCGGTGCAGTCCGGCCGCGGCCAGCAGCAGCGCATCGATTTTTCCGGCGGCGATCTTTTCGATCCGGGTGCCGACATTGCCGCGAATCTCCACCGGTTGCGCACCGGGCAGCAGGCTTTTTATCAGCCCGGTGCGCCGGGGACTGGAAGTTCCGATGCGCGGGGCGTCCATTACTTCCAGTTCAGCCAGGCTCTTGCCGATCAGGGCATCGGCCGCCGGGCCGCGCGGCAGGAAGGCGGCCAGCACAAACTCGTCGCTGTCGGCACCGACATCCTTTAGCGAGTGACAGGCCGCATCGGCCTGGCCGGCGCGCATCGCTTGTTGCAGGGCGTGCACGAACAACTCCTTGCCGCCGTGATCGGCCAGCCGGCCGCTGATCGTGTCACCCTGACTGGTGATTGGCACCAGTTCGACTTCCATGTCACGATGAGCTTTTTGCAGGGCGGCTGCCGCAAGCCGGGCCTGGACTAGGGCGAGCGGACTCTTGCGGGTGGCAAGACGCAGGTGCATTCCCTAGGCAAGAAAGGTGGCGGCGGCGATGAAGCCGATCAGCGCCCCGATGATCAGGTAACTGCGCCGCAGGCGCCGCTCGAGCTGCCGTTCGCGTGTTGCGCGGTCATCGGCGGCGGTGTTGAATTGGTGAACAGCGCGTCGCACTGCCTGCGGCACTTCCGGCAGCACCGCCATCAGCGCCGGTGCGCCTTCAATCAGGGCACTGGCGAACTTGCGCGGATCGCGGCGCTTTTTCACCCATTCCTCCAGAAAGGGCCGGGCTGTTTCCCACAGGTTGAGTTCCGGCGCCAGTCGCCGCCCGATACCCTCGATGTTGAGCAGCGTCTTTTGCAGCAAGATAAGTTGCGGCTGGACGATCAGGTTGAAGCGGCGGGCGACTTGAAACAGTTGCAGCAGCAGCCGCCCGAATGATATTTCCTTGAGCGGCAGGGCGAAGATCGGTTCGCACACGGCACGGATCGCCGCTTCGAACTGGGGGATGTTGGTGTCCGCCGGCGTCCAGCCGGCCTCGACATGCATCAGCGCCACCTTGCGGTAGTCGCGGTTGAGAAAGGCCAGGAAGTTGGAGCCGATGTATTCCTTGTCGAACTCGGAAAGGGTGCCGGTTATCCCGTAGTCCAGCGCGATGAAGCGACCCTGATCATCGACATGCAGGTTGCCCGGATGCATGTCGGCGTGAAAGAAACTGTCCCTGAATACCTGGGTGAAGAATATCTCCACGCCGGCCTTGGCTAGCCGCGACAGGTCAACGCCGGCTGCGATCAGGTCCTCAATCTGATCGACCGGGGTGCCGATTAACTCTTCCATGACCATCACCTCGCTGGTGCACAGCGGCCAGTGCACCTTGGGGATGCGCAGCATCGGGAAGTTGGCGAAGTTGCGGCGCATCTGGGTGCAGTTGGCCGCTTCGTGGAGCAGATCGATCTCCTCGTGCAGGCTGCGATCGAACTCGTCGATGATCTCACCCAGTCGCAGGCGCCGGCTGTCGCTGGCAAAACGCTCGACGATTGCAGCAGCAGTGCGCATCAGCGAGATATCGCGGCCAATCTTGCGCTGCAAATCCGGGCGCAGCACCTTGATTGCAACCTGCGGCCCGGAGATCAGTTTGCCGCGATGCACCTGGGCGACGGAAGCCGATCCGATCGGCTGCGGATCAATCGACTCGAACACCTGCTGCCAGGGTTGCCCGAGACTGGCGTTGATCGTCGCCTCGATCTTGGCAAACGGCTGCGCCGGCACCTTGTCTTGCAGATCGGCCAGGGCGCTGGCGATGTCGGCTGGCAGGATGTCCTGACGGGTGGAAAGCACCTGGCCGAACTTGACGAACAGCGGTCCGAGTTTCTCCAGTGCCCGGCGCAGGCGCAGGCCGCGCCCCTTGCCAATCGGCCGCCAGAACATCAGGGTCAGCCAGCTGCGCCGCAGCCAGTCCGGGGCAAAGGAGCGCACCAGGATTTCGTCGAGGCCGAAGCGCACCGATATGGCGACGATGGTAAACAGGCGGATGATGTTCATGAAAAGTAACCGGCAAGCTGCCAATGGCGGCTGCGAATAGTTGATTCTAGGCAATCATCGCTGCTGCTGCGCCGGCTACTTACAATAGCGGCAATCCAGTTGCAACTGGATGGAAGCGTACTCTTTTGCAAGCAGGCATGGCTGAATTTTTCGCGGTAGTTGCTGCGGCCGGAGTCGGCCGCCGGCTGGGAGGGCTTGCCAAGCAGCACCGGCTGCTGGCCGGCCGGCCGATGCTGGCCCACTCGACAGCCGCGCTGCTGGCTGATCCCCGGATCAGGCAGGTGCTGGTGGTGGTTGCTGCCGGCGACGATCAGGCGGCTGCCGCCCTGGCCGATTTCCCGGCTGAGCGGGTTGCGGTTGCCGCCGTCGGTGGCCCCAGCCGGGCGGCGACGGTTGCCGCCGGGCTGGGCAAATGCCCGGCGGCCGATTCCGACATCATCGTCGTCCATGATGCCGCCCGGCCCTGCCTGCACCGGGAAGATTTGGCCCGGCTGCTGGATGCAGCCGCCGAATCTGCCGACGGGGCGCTGCTGGCGGCACCGGTTGCCGCGACCATCAAGCGGGGCAAGGACGGCGCCAGCACCGCCACCGTCGATCGGCGCGACCTGTGGGAGGCGATGACCCCGCAAGCGGCGCCGGCCGCTTTGCTGCGCTCGGTGCTATCTGCCGATTCGCCGGCGACCGACGAGGCGCAGGCGCTGGAGATGGCCGGCCGCACCCCCCGGCTGGTGCCGGCAGGTCATCCCAACCCCAAGGTTACCGAAGCCGCCGACTTGCAACTGGCCGAGTGGCTGCTTGCGCGTGCTGCCGCCGGCCCTTGATTTAAAGAGCAAATGCGCTTATAATATCGGTCAAAGACCAGATTCATTTGTCCACGACAGGAGAACAGCAAAGATGTCAGCCGTTATAAATGTAAGAGCCGGAATGTCCTCGACCCGGGTTTCGCCGGAAGCCGCCCGAGTCTTGCGCAACACTTATCTGCTGCTGGCCGTGTCGCTGCTGCCGACCATCGGCGGTGCTGCAATCGGGATTGCCAATCCGCCAACTGCCGTGCTCGGCTTCTGGGGTACTCTGATTGCATTCATGGTTGCCTTGGTCGGGTTGCAGGCCATGATCATCCGCAATCGCAACAGCGCCGCTGGAATTGGCTGGCTGTTTGTATTCACCGGTGCCCTTGGCTATTTTCTCGGCGATATTCTCGCCGTTGCTCTGTCGCTCAAGAACGGGGTTGAGTTGATTGGTCTGGCGATCGGCGGCACTGCGGCGCTGTTTCTGGCTCTGGCCGGGTACGCAACCGTTACCACCCGCAACTTTGCAACTCCGGGCATTTCCAAGGTTTTGTTCATCGGAATGATAATGGCGTTCGGGATGGGAATCTTGAATGTTGCATTCCTGAACATGCCTGTAATCGCCCTGTCGTTGTCATCTTTGTTCATGATCAT
>JAPORI010000156.1 GCA_026710225.1 Betaproteobacteria bacterium | reverse complement strand
GTGCAGGAAAACTGTTGAGCGGAAGCCAGCAGTTGCGAAGCACTTCAACCTGCTCGCCGCTACCATCCGCCAGCCGGCGGCGATCTTGCAGAAAATTGGCGTCGAACGCGGTATTGGTTTCGGCAGCCTCAAGAACTCTATAATCAGTGTTATAGTTGCTTCTACCTATTAACACCGGTGCAAAATGATCGGGGTCGCCCAAGGCGACATAGCCCAGCGCACCCTCGGAAACCCGGCCTCCCCGAACATAGCCTACGGTAACAGAACTGTCAGGCAGCCAGTCGCCCTGGGTGCACCCTTCCGATTTAACGCTGACGGCAAGCAAGGGCAGGTAGCCGGCCGCCGCCGAATACTGGTCAAAGCCCAGCAATGGATTGGCCAGCATCCGGTGCACATAATAGTCATAGTGCTGGCCCCAGTAGTCGGCCGGTTTGGTGCCCAGAGTACGCCACGGAAACAGCCCCTTGTCAGCGACACAGTTGCCAGACTCATCAATATCCATGGCCAGAGTCTGAGGTTCAACATACAGCGCCGTTAGAGTCATCACTCCGGTTGCCTTGCCAGTTGCCCGATCCTCGAGCCCGTCGGCATCAATATCCGGACAGGGCAGATAGGGGCGACCGGCCGGAACGTTAACTTGCAAGGTGATTCTCGTGACCCCGGCCCCTCCCCTTGTGAAAACGGCATCCACAACTGCCCCCGGAGTGCGGCTGCGCATTGCATAAGCGATCACCGCATCTTTCATCGACTCCATGTAGGCGCGCTCGCTGGTGTCCTGGTCAAGCCTGATCCGCTGGGCAACCGGCCAGGCCATCGCTCCGACCAGCAGCATGAACGCAGTCAGCACGATCGCCGCCTCGATTATCGAATAGCCGCGCTTTTTCACAGCTCCAGCCTCCCGCCGATCAGCCGCATCTTGTCATTTACCCTCACCTGCACCTGCTTGTCGGAACTGCGCAGGCTCTTGGACGAGTATATGAAATGGCGATCCATATCGGTGTTTTCGGAAAGATCGAGCAGGACACACGGATGCCCCGATCCGGCTCTGGCATCGGGTTTCGCAGGGGCGATTATGGTAACCGTTTGCAACACATTTACCTCCACCCCTTCCTGGCCCTGTCTGATCGTGTTGCGGCCCAGATTGGCATCAACAACCCCGCATTCGACTTCGTACTCGAGCGGATAGGGACTGTGCGCGATCAGGCCCTTGACATTGGTAAAGCGCACCCGTCGCTGGCCGGTGTTAACCTTGATCCCGGCCGGAATGACCAGCGCCGGCAGGCCAAACGAGGTATGCTCGGCCAAGCGCACCGCCTGCGGAGCATTGAGGATGTAGCTGCCGGCCTCGGTTCTTTCATGGGCTACATCTCCGGATGGCGGCAGATAGGTGCCAAGGATCGGATTGACTATCGTTCCCGGCGCCAGAGTAATGGTCGAGGACGGATTTTCGACCACCACGCTCTCGCTAGCGAGCCTAATCCAGAGGTTCTGGTAAACGTCCTGATACACCGAACTTTCGATCAGTCGCGCCTTGTCCATGGTATGCGGCTTGATCGCCGCCACGCTCACTGTCGCATGGATGAACCGGCCGTATCTATCGGCAACATCAGGGTATATTACATCACTCCTTATTACCACACTCACGCTGCCGCCAACATTTATTGAAGAAAGTCCCGGCAGATGATAGGGCATCCCATAATTACTCACATCAACGGTTATGGTAACTATTTCCAGCGCTGCGGCATTGATTCTGACAAATTCATCGGACGCAGCATTTCCTGTTTCGCTTCTGCTCACATCACTGTAGGGAACCTCGTAGACGGCTTCGGTTCCAGGCGGCAACTGGAAGACATCGAGCGTATCGAGGTTGTGATCGTGGGTACGCGGCAGATCCTGAGGCGGCAGGATGGTAATGGTTCTTCCAACCGGGAAAAGCAGGCGATGCCCGGATGGCAGAAAGGCGTCAGGAGTGTAGAATTCACCCGATATAGGGTCATCCTTCAAATTGCTGGTTGGATCAAGCTGGCTATGAAGAGCTTCAACAATTCCTGCAGAATTCTTGCGCATCAGATAAGCGTCGGAAGTGCGCAAGTCATTGCTGTAGTTGTCAATGCTGTAGTCAACCGCCATCCACTGGGTTTCAAGATCGTTCATGTCCATAACTTGCTGATAGGAAACTGTCCGCCCGCCGGGCCCGGCAATGTCTGGCAGCGCAACCACGCTTATATCCGCATTACCGACAAACACTTCGGGCGCATAAAGGATGCTAATCGTAATGCCGGCGGCCAACCTCGCCGGACCTTGCAGGATGCTTGGCACTTCAACCACCTGCGGGCGACCGACCCCGCCGCCGCCGACAATATTGCCGATCGCAGGACCCGAGCCGCCCAGCGTGATTTCGATCGGAGCAGCGGAGTTGAACCTGCGGGCGCGCAAAACCGATCCATCCCGCAGATTGATAACGCTGCCACCGGGAATCATCTCGCCGGCAACAGTAAGCACCGGCACCGGCACCTGAAGGATAATGTCGGTGTTGGAGCCGGCCGGCAGGGCAAAATCAACATAGGAATCGTCCGGCGCCTGACCGGGTGTATCCAGATACACTTGCATGTAGGGGGCAGTCAATTCATTAACCAGATGCCGGGGGGAGCCAGGAGTACTCGGCGGTGAAACATTAAACGGCACATTTATGGGACTGTTGTTGGCAACCACCGGAAAATTATGCGTGTTATGGATGTTCAGCGGCAATGGCAAACTCAAGATCGCCGACGCGTCAGGACGGCGATTGACATTGATTTGCGAGAACAACTCGCTTGCATCGCCATACCGACCGAAGGTGAACACGCTGCGCGCCGCCAGTTCCGAATTCGATAAAAGACCGATACGATCGGGAGGGTTGGGCACCCCGGCTGAAGACCGCAACTCCGAGTAGGCATCGCCCAGAAGGTGCGGTTCCGATACAAGAACAGTCAAGTAGGCGCCAGTAGCCGGATCATAAACATATGCATTTTCGCTCGCTGCGGGGCTCAAAGGGTTTGATACTGCAACATCATAAGCATTATGGAAAAAAGAGCGGATGCCCGGTGTAAGAGTGTCATAATCGTAAGTACTCGCCATATCAACGCTTGAATTGACAAAGAAAACTACTTCATTTCCAGCCCGTTCAACTCCATTGTCAAGATAGCCCGGATTAACATCGGTTAAGGTTATCACTACATAGTAGCGAGCAAAAGTATCGCTGAAATCAATGCCGCTGCCATCCGTTCCGCTAATCGTGCCAAGACCGGTCAGCGTCAAGGTAACAGCGGTTGCCACTGTGCTCGATGCAGGAAGATTGACAGTGATCAATCTGCCCGCACTTGAATCTATTGTGTTGAACGGCACCGGACTTGAAAGAATCGGCGGCGAGCTCACGGTAGTTGCCACCGTGGTGGTTATGCCGGCATCCGACCCGAAACAAAGAATACAACTGGCTTTTCCATCCACCGCAGTGCCAGCAAAACTTGAAGCTGCCCCCGCTTCTTGCCCGTAATCAGGACCTATGACATTTCTAAATCCGCGTGAATCCCAGCCTGATCGAGCAAAAGCACCCATCGGCATGTAATGATATAAACCCCCACCATCGGCAGGAAACACATTCTGCGGCGTACCAGCAACCGTTACGGTATGTACATTATCCAGCAACACAGGAACAGAAATAAATGCATTGAAATCAAGCTGCTTGATATAACTGCGCAGCGCGGCTTCGGTGTTGTCGACAGTCTGCACGAAAACACCAGGCCCGGAGTCCACCCCCTGCCAGGCATATCCGTGCGGACCCAGGTTGATACTGCTTTCCGCGGAAAGATCAAGGTAACGTTCGTCGCTGCCGGTCTCGATGCGGGGAACGTCAATCGTTACCGCGGTTCCGGCCGGAATCAGATCGACTATCGGATAAGAGTTGTCGAAGCCGGGCACCCGCAGCGGCAGATCGGCAGCGACAGTGAACTCGGCACCGCCCAGATTCGAGCCCGGCAGGGTGCGGTAGCCGGATATGTCGATGGTGGCACTGCCATCATCGTAGAAACTGCCGGGCCCGGCTCGAGTCGGCTCCGGCAGGCCGCCGTCGGCAATCATCGAATCGATGCCCAGAGTGAGATCATTGGCCGGATCGGCAACCAGCCGGTAGGCTGGCAGATGCTCATAGCCCTTGGTAAAGCCGCCAGCTACCATCTCGATCTGCTGGCGCGGATCGCCGAGAGACGTATGTGCCCGATCGTGAAAGACCGTAACCGACATGCTCAGATCCTGCAACGAATAGTCAGCCAGATAGAACTCGAAACCTTGTGGTGAATCGGTGGACAAGGTAACCCGCTCACCCAGATTTATAGCCAGCGGATCTGCTCTTCCAGTGTCCCGCCTGATTCTCTCGACATGATAACCGGGAAGACTGGCAGTATCGGGAATGGTCGATACCAGAGGACGCAACTGACCATCATGACGCAGTTGCAACATTGACACGGTTATCGTCGCAGTACCATGCAGCACTTCAATTGGCACCGCAGTGCCGTGCTGGTCGCGGCTGGCGATCACCAGATGGGGCGGGGAAACCGCATCCTCGGGCATGATCACCTCCTCGTCCGGCAACACCTCAACGAGCAGACCTTCGCCGTCACCGTCGGCGCAGTCGCTTTCAAACACCCCGTTGCGATCATGCTCGGCATCCAGATCGCGGCACTCGTCGGCTATCGCATAGAAAATCGGATTGTTCTGGGAGAAGATCAGATCTTCGGCGGCAAAATCCTCGAACTCGAGATCGCCATCGAGACTGGCAAAATCGAGTTCGATGCGCGAAGCCCTGCCGGGACCACCTGACCTGCTCTTGATCACCTGACCGGGCAGCACCCGCCCCAAGGCAACCGTATGGGTAGTGCCGGTGCCAGGAGGATATTCATAGTCCTGCACCAGCACCCCGCCTTCGGCGGCAACCACCTGCAAATTGGGCACCCCGGCCGTCTCCAGGGCAATCCCGAAACCGGAGCGCTCCGGAATCGTCATTCTGGTTCGAGTTAAGGTCCTAGTGGTAAATCCATTCGGAAGCCGGGCATCCAAAGCCGTAGCGCCAGCAGGCCCGGGCACGCTGATGATGTCCGGTATATGAGCCACGATGCTATCGGCGATGATCTCGGTACCGGGGCTGATGCTGAACACTTCGTGATAGCCGCTGATATAGTCGTTCCTGATCGCAACGGTCGCAACCCCATCCGGCGGCGAAGCCAGATTGGCCATCGTCATCGTGATTCCGAGCGAGGATATGACCACCACATGCGGGAAAACCCTGCGCTGGTTGTTACGCGCCTGGACGTGATGCAGCGGCAATTCCTGCCACCATACCCGGGGCACCCGGGAGCCGGCCGGCAGGAGAACCCGCATGCCGGTAAGCACCAGCGTTTGCACCGTGCCAGTCCTCGGATCGCGCCCGAGCAGAGCGTTGAAACTGTCCGAATACATGGTCACCGTCTGCGGGAAGCCGGAAAGCAACGCCTCACCGTCACCGTAGAGCATCACATCGGCGCTGTTGGGAATCGGATAGAAGACGCTGCCGCGCCCGACCCGGGCGTAGGGAACCAGCCTTTCCACCTTCTTGACTGCAACCGTCGTACGCACCAGCATCCCTATGCTTGCGGTCACGGCGCGAGCCTGATAGGCTCCGCTAACCCGCCCCGGCGGCAGCGGCACCATGGTTACGCTAGTCGCTACGGCATTCATCACCTCACCGACTTCAACCTCACTGTCGAAAATAACCCTGGTTCCGGCCGGCAGCAACTGCTCTTCTACCCCTCTCGCATCCTCGACCAGCATCAGCGCATCGGTATCGAGCTCCATCATCCCGTAGTTGGCAGCGCCGATTCCCCGGCTGCGCCGGAAATAGGCCTGACGAGTGGTCAACTCCGGCGGGATGATCACCTGGCCGACCACATCGAGGAAATCTATCGCATTGTCATCGGCAAATCCGGAAAACATCAGCAGGCTGTCATCAGGAGGAATGGCACCAGTTTGTCGACCGGATAAATAAACCAGGCTGTTTGCCCGAATAGTCGAGTCGGAAAAATGCAGGGAACGCTCGGTGAACCGGCTCGATGCCAGCGGTGCCGATCCGCCGATCGTTGCGATGCGATCATCGTTGGCCGCCTTGTTCACCGGCGCGACAAAGGGGCTTGTGCTTTGAGCGTAGCCGCGCACCCGCACCTGCATGAAGGCGCTGTCGATGGTCAGCGTCGATCCGACCACCGTCACCATCGAGGTGGGAATGAACATGGTCATGGTGCTGAAACCGGCAATCGATACCGTGGAAGGAAACGCATACTCCAATTCGTAATTCACAGTCACCGTCGGGGGCATATGGGCGGCAAGCCTGATGGTACTGAGGGGACTGGTACCAAAGCCATGTGAAGTGTTAACTGTTGCAAGAACGTTTTGATCGTTTCCAAATACACCACTGACAAATGCCCCCGCCCCTGAAGTGGAATCGGCCCGGAGGTCAACAGTTATTGTTGTCATTGCCGGAACATTTAACAGCCTAAGGGTCAGAAAACTTGCAATAGTCTCTGATATGCTGCCGATGATTGATGAAGAAGGGTTGAGAAAAATCGCTGTAGCGTCCAGGGTCGGCGCCGCCACGGTCATCGTCGCTAACAGGGTCATCGTCGTGATGGTCTCGACATCGATGGTAATGGTATGCGTCTCGCTGTAGGAAACGCTCACCGGCGCCACTCCCAGCCACAAATCGGCCGGATTGACCTGCATCTTCATGCCGCTGTTGAGATCAAACTCCAGATCCGGCTGGCCTTCCACTGCCGCATTCGGACCGAGGCCGACGAAGCCGGTGCGGGCATAGGAAGTGCCGACGGTAACCAGCAAGCCGCGCCTTTGCTGCGCGGCAAGGGTAATTGATTCCTCAAGCAGCGGATAGAAATTTGCGTCAACCGCTACGGGAAGAGAGCGCCGCGTCCGAGCCCGATACTCCATCGGAGCCCGGCCGAGAACGTTGCGAATCGCACTGGTCAGCGCGGTTGCCGCACCTATGCTGCCGTCGGAAAAATCGACCGTCAGCCGCGGATGCATCAACTGCGACTTGGCAACCACCAGCCCATGATAGGGATAGACCAAATGCCAGTCGCGATCCTGCTCCAGACTATCGGCAAGACTTCCAACCGTAACCCCGCCCCTTACCAGATCGGGGGGAGGATTGTGCTCGAGTTTCATCTGCACCTGAAAGGCAGCCTGCTGCTGGGTGCGCGGCAGCAGCGAATCCCCGAAGTTGGGAGTGTGGTGGAACAACTGGGTGTAGCGCATCATGCCGCCGGAAGCCAGAGTAAGAGTGGTCGTGATGGCACTACTTCCGCTATGTGCACTGCCATCCGGCAGGATGTCGCCTGGAGAAACCCGCACTTCATGCAGCACCGCTCCCTTGCCCAGATGCACCACCGCACCGTTCGTATAGTTGTTGTAATTGAACTGATCCGGCGAACGCAGGATGCCGGTGTTTGGCTCGCCGTCAACCCGCGGGATACCGGAACTGTGAATGAAACTGCTCTTGCCCAGCGCGAACATGTATCCGGGCGGATAGATAAACTTGCTGCCGGCCGGCAACTCGATGCGCCCAAAAACTCTCAACTCGCTCGGCGGTCGGCGAACATCAAAGGCATAGGGCAGCACCCGCGGTTGCCTGGAATTTATCTGCGCCCTGGTTAAGCCAGCCCAATTCGGCCGGTTCTGCAACCGGTTGCGACCCGTGTTGACCAAAGTATCGTAGCCGCGCATGGTGACCCGGGTGGGGAACTGCCCGATCGCACCGCCGGCACCGACGACCAGCATCCCGTCAGTGCTGCCAACATCGGTGGCAGCACTGGTATAAGAGTGATAGTACGACTCCATGAAGCCGCGGGTGTTGGAGCGCATCTGTTCATCGATGATATTGGGCACCTGCCCGGGCAGCAGGTCAGTCGGCAACAGCCCCTGATTGCCGGGCACCAGAGCGGTTTTCTGCGGTGGAACGGTCAGGACAGTTGCCGCATTCACATTGACGGCCAGACCGGCGTACAGTCTGGTATTTGGCGCCGCCATCGGCCGGAATTCCTGACTGGCTTCAATGGTCACACCGCTCTGCCCAACCAGCGGCACATAGGCATCCTCGGTAGCAAGAGTCAGGGTGGTGTCGGCATAAAGCAGGCTGCCTTCGTTGAACTTGAAAGCATAGCCGCGCCGACCAACCTCACCGCTGTTGGCTAACGAAGAATCGGCAAAGAAAATATTCGCCCCGGGGGTGGCAAGATAGTTTGTTCCGGAGAGCTCAAACCCCGCTCCCGCCGGCGGCGGCCAATGCTCGTAGTTGGAGCGACTCAGGGCCAGATAGGGTGCCGCGGCAACCAGCGGCGTCTGCGGCGGAACCACTATGTTGAACACGTCAATGAACAACAGCCCCGGAGTGCTCGAGTCCAGATGCAGTTCCCCGTACGGCGGCGAATAGGCAAAGCCCAACTGCGAGCGGCCGATCTGCGCCCGGCCGGCTGCATAGCCAG
>JAPORI010000222.1 GCA_026710225.1 Betaproteobacteria bacterium | reverse complement strand
GGTTAGGTTCATTGATTGTTGGTTGAGGAGAGGGTGCGGACACACTTCCTCCACCACCACCTCCGCAGGAGGTGGCTGCGACACTCGCGAAAACGAGCATCAGGGTGAAGAGTGTTTTTTTTGCCATGTCGCAAAGATTCGCTTATTATAAACGGCTGCGCCGGTTTTTTTGCCGGGTCTTATTTTAATGCTTGAGGTATTTCCTTCTTACCTCATCCATGCCCTCGGAGTATATCTCCCGGCCGATTTCGCTCCAAATTGGCATTTTGCCAATCCTGATGCTAGGGCGGAAAGACTATTTTTTCAGCGGGCTGGCAGGGCCGCCGGCTGGGCGAGATGAATGGGAGCGGGAATTGCCCGGCCTTTCATAGCCGCACTGCCGCATTCGGTTGAAAATCCTGATGAATTCAGCGACTCCAGGGTTTTTCATCGCTTCGGCGAGCAACTCTCGTTCCTCTTTTTCTCGGGCACTTTCGTTTTTGGCAAGGCCATTGTCGGACATGATTGTCGTATTCTAGCGCATAAGTGTACTGCGGTTTATCCTTGAAACTAGACGAACGAATTTCCGCCTGCGCAACAATCCGGCGGCCGGGTGAGTGTGACGAGATTCGGGGGCGCTACACTCGATAACCTTGCTTGCTACCAGGAGCCGGTGTTTTCCATTGATGCCCAGGGTTCAGCTGATTCTTTCGCTTCTCCCTCCTGAAGCAGTTCGATCGAGATGCCGTCCGGAGTGCGGATGAACGCCATGTAGCCATCCCGCGGCGGGCGGTTGATGGTGATGCCGGCATCAAGCAGTTTCTGACAGGTTGCGTAGATGTCCTTGACCCGGTAGGCCAGATGTCCGAAGTTGCGGCCGCCGGAATATTCTTCCTTGTCCCAGTTGTAGGTCAATTCCAGTAGCGGCGCTGCTTCTTTCTGAACTCGTTGGGCGTCTTCGCCGGCGGCCAGAAACACCAGGGTGAATCTGCCCCGCTGGCTGTCGCGGCGGCGCACTTCAACCATCCCCAGATGCCTGGTGAAAAAGTCGACTGATGCATCCAGATCGGAAACGCGAATCATCGTGTGCAGGTATTTCATGATTGTCGGCTGTTATTGTCAGTTGGTAAAGTTTGTCTGTCTTGATGATTCTACAAAGTATGCTCGATTGGTTTTCGCTACCGGCAGCGGAAAAGTTTCAGTTTCGCTCGTCGGCAGGCGGCCAGGATCCGTTCGGCGGCGCCAGCCGGCGGCCGCAGGATCAGATAGTAGCTGTTGAACGGGGAGTGCAGCAGGTAGAGTTTGTCGGCGGCGGTGAGCATGAACTTGAGTCGGTTGGCGATGCGAGTGTGCATAGGGAAGCTGCCAGTGGGCGCCCCCTGTTCGTCAAGCACCGGCGCCCGGTAGGGGTTGTTGACCAGCAGGCTGGATTCGGGAAAGGCTTCGCCAGCCCGCCGGAAGTCGTCGAAGTCCAGATAGTCGGCCGGCGGATTGGCACTGCGCAAGGCGGTTTTGAAGCCGGAGTTCGGGTCAAAGAACAGCAGGTGCCGCTGCCGCATCCGGCGGTCGGTGACCAGGTTGTCGAAATAGGTGCGCCGCTCGGCGGAGCCGATCCCGTAGGCGGCAAAGCAAAAGCGGGTGCGCCTCAAAAGCATCGGCGCCTTGCGTTCGGCCAGGCAGCGCACATCGTCGATGTTTTCGGTGATTATCTTGCGGTGCAGGAAGTCGAACACCGCCTCGTTTTCGGGGCGGATGTTCCCTTCGGTCAGGTAGTGGTGCTGCCGGTGCCAGTTGCGGTCGCGGATGAAGGTCAGCGGTTCGGTGAGCAGGCTTGCCGCGCCGATCCTGATGCGGCTGCGTTCCAACTGCCAGAGCAGCGACAGCTTGTAGAAGTCGGGCTTTGATCCGAACGAATAGTTGTCCATCGCAAGAAACCGGGCCAAAAAGGGGGCGCCAATGGTGCCTGATTGCGATTCTAGGCCGGCGGCTTGTGCGCATCCGCTAAAATTTTCCCATCATGGTAGTTGTCCTGTCGCCAGTTTCCCCCCTGCGCTGCCGGTGAGCGAGCAGCGCCGTCAGGCCGAAATCACTCGTCGCACCGCCGAGACTGCGATCGACTGCCAGCTTTCCCTGGCCGGGGAACCGGGCAAGATTGCAACCGGTATCCCCTTTTTTGATCACATGCTCGATCAGATCGCCCGGCACGGGCGGTTTGGCCTTTCCCTTTCCTGTAACGGTGATTTGCAAGTCGATCAGCACCACACGGTCGAGGACTGTGGCATCGTGCTCGGCGAGGCGATTGCCGCCGCACTCGGTGACAAGGCCGGGATTGTGCGCTTTGCCAGCGCCTATGCACCGCTTGACGAGGCCCTGGCGCGCTCAGTGATCGACCTGTCCGGAAGAGCCGGCCTTTTCTTTAGGGCCACCTTCAGCCGTCAGTCGGCCGGCGACTTCGAGTTGCAGTTGGTGCGCGAGTTCTTCCAGGGCTTTGCCAACGCGGCCCAGGCTACCGTCCACATCGATTTGCTTGAAGGCAACAATGCCCATCACCAGGTCGAGGCGATCTTCAAGTCGTTCGCCCTGGCGCTGGCTGATGCGGTGGCGGTAAGGGACCCGGGCGGCGCAGTTCCTTCGACCAAAGGTTCACTTTAGGAAGCAACCGCAAAAGTGCCAGATCGCAAGCTGGTCGTGGCCGACTGCGGCCTGGGCAACATTCATTCGCTGCTGGCGGCTCTGCGCCGGCTGGCCGCACCCGACGAGCGCGTCGAGCTGACTGCTAATCCGCGCCACATCGAGCGTGCCGATGCGGTGTTTCTGCCCGGGGACGGTTCGTTCGGCGCCTGCGTCGCCGAGATCGATGGGCGCGATCTGCGCAGCGTGCTGGTTGACTCTGCTGCCAGCAAGCCGTTTTTCGCGATATGCGTCGGGATGCAGGTGCTGTTCGAAGCCAGTCAGGAGGCACCGCAAGCCCGGGGGTTGGGGGTGCTGGATGGTCAGGCCAGCCGCTTTCCGGCTGCCGCGGGCATCAAGGTTCCGCTGATGGGCTGGCTTGATGTCCAGACGGTAGCCGACCGGCACCCGGTTTTTGCTTCGGTTAGTGATGGCGACCGCTTCTATTTCCTGCATTCGTATTTCCTGCCGGCGACGAGCCGGCAGGTTGCCCTCACCGGCCAGCACAGCTCTCCGTTTGCCGCCGCAGTTGCTGCCGGCCGGCTGGTTGCAACCCAGTTTCATCCGGAAAAAAGCCATGCGGCAGGACTGGCCCTAATCGAGAAGTTTCTTGAACTGGCACGAACTGATTAATCTAATTAATCGCCGCCTATTCCAAAATCACCGCCACCACCACCGCTGCCGCCCCAGCCGCCGCCGGGGTCGTCAAAGTCCCACAGCCGCCACATGATTATTGCGGCGACAATGCATGATAAAAAGGCGAGAGTATGGCCGATGTGCGGCTCAAGCAGGTAAAACTGACCAACCAGCACAAGTGTCTTGATGGCATGGACAAGCATGAATCCGATTGGTTTGCGCTGCTTGTTTTCCCCAGCAACTAAGCCAGCGCGACTGGCGGCAAATCAGGCGGCCGCGGCTGCTGGCTCGGCGGTTTTCGCCTCCGAATCCGAGGCGGTCTTTTGCTGGTCAAGCAGCAGATCTTCGAGTTCGTACATCTCGACCAGCCGCATGATCTGTTCGGGCAGGTTGACAAAGGAAAGCGTCGCATCGTTGGCCTGGGCAAAGCGCTTCCAGTTGATGAGCATCGAAACCCCGACCGAATCGACTTTTTCGACGCCGCCCAGATCGAAAGTGTTGGCGGCTCGGGGCTTGATCGCACTCGCCCAGCGATCAGCGGCCTCCGGATGCGCCGCGGTCAGATCGCCGGAGATTTGATTGACGCTCACTAGCCGCCTTGGTTCTTGTCGCGCAGCGCCTCGATCAGGCGGGTGATGCTGTGCTGGCGGACTACTGCGTCAAACTGGCGGCGATAGTTGCTAATCAGGCTGACGCCTTCAACCTTGATGTCGACGATCTTCCATTCGCCGTCAACTTCCCGCATGATGTTCTCCACCGTTGCATCCTGAATCTTGGTCAGCACCGCCACTGATCCGTCATCCAGTTCACGGGCTTCAGCCACCGCCACCTTCTGGCCGGTGAACTTGGACATGGTCACCGCATAGGTGCGCTCAAGAAGCCCCTTGAACTGCTCGGTGATCGCTTCCTTTTCCCCGTCGGAGGCCTTGCGCCAGTGCTTGCCCATTGCCGCCTGGGTCAGGGCCGGATAACTTATGTGCGGGGCCAGAAACTGCTGGATGACATCCAGTGAAGTCACCGGATCGAGATTGCCGGCGTTTTTCAATTCGGTGAGCGTTGCCACGGTCTTGGATGTGGCATCCGAGATCAGATCGCGCAACTGTTCGCGCTCGCTGGCCGAGACAGCGGCAACTGCGGCCAGACAGGCGGATGCAGCCAGCACGCGAATCTGGTTGCCAAAGCGGTGGGGATGGGGGTGGTTGTTGTTCATAGCAGACTTTCCTCTTCTTCGCCAGCCTTGTCAAAAAGGAACTTGCTGATTAGTTCCTCGAGAATGATTGCCGAGTTGCCGACCTTGGCATCGCCGTCTTCAAGCAATTCGTCGGCGCCGCCGGCCTCGACATTGATATACTGATCGCCAAGCAGGTTGGTCGAGACGATCGAAAACGACGAATCAGACGGGAAACGGTTGCGGGGGTAGAGTTCCAGGTGCGCAACCGCCTCGAATTCCTCGCTGTCAAATGCCAGACTGTCGATCCGCCCGACGATGATTCCGGAGCTTTTCACCGGCGATTGCTCCTTGAGCTGGCCGATGTTGGTGAAGGTTACCTTCACCGAGTAGGTGTCGGAGTCGTCGTATTCGCCGAGGCTGGCGGCGCGCATGGCGATGAATACCATGCTGCAGGCGGCGGCGATGATTAGCAGCCCTGCAAGCAGGTCGGCGCGGTCACGGGTCTTGTTCATGAAAGTTCGGTTATCCGGAAAGTGGTTATTTTATACGTATCTAGAAGAGGAACGCGGTCAGCACGAAGTCGAGGCCGAGTACCAGCAGCGAGCCGATGATCACCGTCTTGGTGGTTGCATGCGCCACCCCCTCGGCGGTGGGTGTGGCGTGGTAGCCCTGGAACACCGCGGTCAGCGAGGTGGCGACCCCGAACACGACGCTCTTGAACATGCCGCTGAGCACATCGTTGTTGAACGAGGCAAAGCGCAGCATGTTGCTCCAGAAGAAGCCCTCGTCCAGCCCGATATGCACCACCGCGATCAGGTAGGTGCCAAAGATCGCGATTGCCATGAGTATTGCAGTCAGCAGCGGCAGCGAGATAACTCCGGCCCAGAAGCGGGGGGCGATCTCGCGCTCGATCGGATCGACGGCCATCACCGCCATCGCCTGGATCTGCGAGGTGGCCCGCTTCTGTCCGATCGCGGCGGTCATCGCGGTGCAGGCACAGCCGATGAACAGCAGCGCGGCCAGCACCGGTCCCAGTTCGCGGTAAAGGGTGATGGCGGCAGCGGCGCCAACCACCTGCGCCTGGCCGTAGCGTTCGAGAATCGTGTAGAACTGCAAGCCGAGCACCAGGCCGATGAACACAGCCGACACCACGATGATGATCATCGACAGGGTGCCGACGAAATAGATCTGGCGCCAGACCAGCCCGAAGCGGCCGATGATCTGCGGGGTGCGCTTCATGATCCCCATGAAGAACCAGAACACCTGGCCGGCATAGTAGATGTTCGAATTCAACAGCCAGCCGAGCCGGCGGATGCTTGCGACCAGTCCTACCCGGCGGCGGTTGACGCTCATCGCCGCGGTCGGCTCGACGCTTGTCTCCTGACGCTTGGCCGTGCCCATCAGGCTTGCGTCCCGGCGTGCTCGTGCAGGCGCAGGTCATCAGCGTAACTGCTGCCGGGCATGTGGAAAGGCAGCGGGCCGTCGGTTTCACCCTTGATGAACTGGCGGGTGAGCGGCTGATCGGATTCCATCAGTTCGGCGGGGGTGCCCTGCGAGACGATCTTGCCTTGCCACAGCACATAAACATAGTCGGCGATGGCAAAGGTCTCCGGCACATCGTGGGTGATGATTATCGAAGTTATCCCCAGTCCGAAGTTCAAGTCCCTGATCAGGTCGCGCGACACGGTCAGCGAGATCGGATCCAGTCCGGTGAACGGCTCGTCATAGAGCATCAAGTCCGGATCCAGCGCTACCGCCCGGGCCAACTCGATTCGCCGGCGCTGGCCGCCGGAGAGTTCGGAGGGGAAGCGGCGCCAGGAGTTGCGCAGACCGACTGCATGCAGCTTGAGCATGACCAGATCCTTGATTTGCTCCTCATTGAGTTTCGAGTGCTCGCGCAACGGGAAGGCGACATTGTCGAATATCGACATGCCGGTAAACAGTGACGAGACCTGGAACATCATCCCGATCTGGCGGCGCATCTGGTAAAGCCGCCGGCGGCTGATGTTGAGCATGTCGTAGCCGAGCACCTTGACCTGCGAACCGTTGTCCTGCACATCGTTCTGGCCGGTGATCAGGCTCAGGATGGTGCTCTTGCCGGATCCGGAGCCGCCCAGCAGGGCGACGATCTGGCCCTTGCGTACTTCCAGGTCCAGGCCGTGCAACACCTGGTTGTTGCGCTTGGCGTAGGCGAAGCGCAGGTTTTTCACCGAAACGGCGAGTTCCTTGTCCATTTGAGGCCTATATTATCTGATATGCCGCCGCTTGCCGCCGGTTGCGACCATAGAATCGGAAAAATGGACACGCAGCAAATCAAGGGCCTGATTGCCGATGCGGTGGAAGGCCGAGCGCTGGCGCCGGAGCAAATCGCGGCGGCAGTGGGAGCGATGCTCGACAGCCAGTGGGACGCAGCCCAGATAGCCGGTTTGCTGGTGGCGCTGCGCATGCGTGGCGAATCGCCGGCACAACTGGCGGCGGCAGCCGCTGCACTGCGCCAGCGCCGGATTGCGGTTGTTGCTGACAATCCGGAGGAACTGGTTGATACCTGCGGCACCGGTGGCGACGGCAGCCACACTTTCAATGTCTCGACCGCTGCCGCCTTTGTCGCCGCCGCCTGCGGAGTGCGGGTCGCCAAGCACGGCAACCGCGCCCAGTCGGGAGTGTGTGGCAGTTCTGATCTGATCGCCGCCTTGGGGGCCGATTTGACCGCATCACCGGAGAAAGTTGCCGAGTGTCTGGCGGACACCGGCATCTGCTTCATGTTCGCACCGGCCCACTATCCGGCGATGAAGGAGGTCGCGCCGGTGCGCGCCGCGCTCGGGGTGCGCACCATGTTCAACATGCTTGGACCGATGCTCAATCCGGCCGGCGCCGGCCGGCAGGTGGTCGGCATCTTCAGCCCCGATCTGATCGTCCCCTACGCCGAGACCCTGCGCACGCTGGGCAGCAAGCGCGCCCTGGTCGTGCACGCCGGCGGCCTCGATGAATTTTCGGTCTGCGCCCCCTGTCAATATGCTTCCCTGGCCGAGGACGGGACGATTAGCAGCCATTCAATAACGCCGCAGCAGGCCGGCTTCGAGGATTCCTTTGCCCTGGCCGACTTGCAGGTTGCCGATGCAAAGCAGGCGCAGGCGCGCTTTGCCGAGGCGATCGACGGCCGGCCGGGTGCGGCTGCGGCCGCCTGCGCGTTCAATGCCGGTGCCGCCTTGCATGTTGCCGGGGTGGCTGATGACATCACCGCCGGAGTGCGTCTGGCGCAACAGGCGCAGGCCGATGGTGCTGCCCGCGCCAAGGTCGAGCAGTTCCGGGCATTTTTTGGCGGCTGAGTTGCCGCACCTAAAGTAAACGGCAATGGCGGATCGGCTCTCCCAGATAGTTGCGAGTGTGCGCAGCCGACTGTTGGCTGCCCAGCAGGCGGTGCCGCTGGCGCAAATCAAGGACCGGGCTGCTGATTGGCCACAGCCCCGTCCGTTCATTGATGCGCTGGCCGGGGCGCAAACCGCGCTGGCGGTGATTGCCGAGGCCAAGCGGCGCAGTCCCAGCCGCGGCAAGCTCACCGATTGCTACGATCCGGCCGAGCGGGCAGGCACCTATCAGGATGCCGGTGCCGCCTGCCTGTCGGTGCTCACCGACGAGGAGTTCTTCGGCGGATCGCCAGCCGATCTGGTTGCCGCCCGCAATGCCTGCAACCTGCCGGTGTTGCGCAAGGATTTCATCGTCGATGCCTATCAGGTTTATGAGACCAGGGCGCTGGGTGCCGATTGCATGCTGCTGATTGCCGAGGCGTTGCCGGCTGCCGAACTGGCTGAGTTGGCCGCTCTGGGCATGGAACTGGGCCTGGCGGTGCTAGTCGAGATTCATGCCGCCGACCGGCTCGAAGCCGCTCTGGCTTGCAAAACCGGCCTGATTGGCATCAACAACCGCGATCTGCGCACTTTTGCAGTCGATCTGCGCACCACCGTAGATCTGGCACCGCAACTTGCCGGCCGCGGCTGCACGATCGTTGCCGAAAGCGGGATTGGCAGCGGCGCCGATGCAGCCCAAGTCAAGCAAGCCGGTGCTGATGCGGTGTTAGTCGGCGAGGCGTTCATGCGTAGCCGTGATCCGAAGGCGCTGCTG
>JAPORI010000122.1:2336-8635 GCA_026710225.1 Betaproteobacteria bacterium | reverse complement strand
GCCGAGCACCTGTTTTGTCATCGCATCCGCTGCAGGATCCTTGCCCTTCATCCGCTGGCGCGCCAGCCAGTGAGCCGCCGGTGCCAGACGATAGGCAACCGCCTGCGGACAGTCAAGCAGGGCTGCTTCCAGGGTTACGGTGCCGGACTTGCACAGTGCGGCATCGGCGGCGGCAAGCAGTTCATGCGCCTTGCCACCGACAAACACCGCCCGGGCGGCAGTAAGTCGCTGCCACATGCTGCGCGCCTGGTCAAGCAGGAAATCCGGCACTGCGCAGCAAACCTGCAAGCCGGCAAAATCCTCGGCAACGATGCCGGCGGCGGCGGCGAAAATCGGCAGATGCGCAGTCAGTTCCTGCTCCCGGCTGCCCGGCAGCAGGGCAAGCAGTTTTTTTTGTCCATCGAATCCCAACTGCTGGCGCAGACGCGCTCGATCCTCCGGCGGCTGCAATTGATCGGCGGCCGGATGGCCGACGAATTCGGCTGCTATCCCACGCTCTTGACAAATCTGCCGCTCAAACGGCAACAGCGCCAGCACCAGATCGCAGCCGGATGCCAGGGTTTTAGCGCGCTCGGGCCGCCAGGCCCAGAAAGACGGACACACATACTGGACATACTTGCCGCCCTGGGCACGAAATTCGCTGCCCAGGGCAAGATTGAGATCGGGAGCGTCTATCCCCACATAGACATCCGGCCGCTGAGCCAGCAGTTGCCGCCTGAGCCGGCTGCGACCAGCCAGCAGCCGCGGCAGGCACTTGAGCGCGTCCCAGTAGCCCATCACCGAAAAGATTGTGCAGTCCATCCAGCTTTCCACTCCGGCCTGGCGCATCCGCTCACCACCGACGCCGACCATCCTGATCCCCGGCTGCAAGCCGGCCAGTTGTTCGGCCAGCCCGGCACCGAGTCGGTCGCCGGACAACTCACCGCAAATCAGCGCCACGCAGCGCCCGTTGGCACTCATCCGCTTTTCAGGGTTTATCCTTTGCCTTGCCGCTGTTGCCACGCCGCGGCCTGACGATACCTCGCCCTTGCTCTTTGATCTTGGCGAGAAATCCGGCCAGCACTTGCAGGCACTCACAATCATCAGCCAGTTTGCCGATCTGATCGGTGGCGGCATCCAGGGTAAGGTTCTGCCGATACAGCAGTCGCCAGGCGCTGCGCACCGCGCCAATTTGCGCATCATCCATGCCGGCGCGGCGCATTCCGATATCGTTGACCGAAACCGACTGGCCGGCCATTGCAACCGTGCACTTTGCATAAGGGGGGACATCGGTGCGCACGATGGTTCCCGCCCCGATCATCGCCAGCGATCCAATCCGGCAGTGCTGATGCACCGCCGCCATTCCGCCCAGGGTGGCCCGCGCCCCCACCTGGACATGACCACCCAGCTGCACGCAGTTGGCAAACACGCAATTGTCGGCAATCAGGCAATCATGGGCGACATGAACATAGGCCAGGAACAAGTTGCCATTGCCAATCACCGTCTCGTCCTCGGCACCGGTGCCCCGGTTGATGGTGGTGAATTCGCGAAAAACATTGCCGGCCCCGACCCGCAGCAACCCCCGCTGCCGATATTTCTTGTCCTGAGAGGCGGAACCGACGCTGCAATGACCATAAAAAACATTGTCGGCACCGAATTCGCTGGGGCCTTCGATCAGGCAGGCGGAGCCGACCAGGCAACCATGCCCAAGAGTCACCTCGGCGCCGATCACCGCCTGCGGCCCAACCACGACATCGTCAGCAAGCCGGGCCGATTCGGCTACAACCGCACTCGGATGTATGTCAGCCATCGCTTTGCAACGAGCAAGTCAAGGTTGCTTCGCAAGCCAGTTGCCCATTAACCTGGGCGCGACCGGAAACCAGCCAGAGACTGCGCCGGGCGCGCTGCACCTGCACCTTCATGTCCAGGGTGTCGCCGGGTGCAACCAGCCGCCGGAAACGGGCGCCGTCAACGCCGGCGAGCAGCCACAGCGGCGAGGGCTTATCGCTGCTGGTGCTGAGCATCCCAAGCAGAGCGCTTGCCTGCGCCAGCGCCTCGATCATGTATACCCCCGGCAACAGCGGATTGCCGGGAAAGTGGCCACAAAACTGCGGCTCGTTGGCGGCCACCGCCTTGTGCGCTTCAAGCCACTTGCCCGCCTCCCAGCCGGTAACCCGGTCAACCAGCAGCAGCGGATAACGATGCGGCAGCAGCCGCATGATTTGCGCCGCACCCAGCGGCGGTGAATAATTGCTGTTGTCGTTCATGTCTTGCCCTCTCCTGTTTTGCTCATCCGCAGCAGTTTCCGCCACAGCCGGTGCGCCTGCCGCGCCGGCATCGGCGGCATCGGCGTGCCCATCACTGTCGCCTTCGAGCGGACATTCTCGAGAATCGTCGATGCACCCATGACCACGGTGCCATCGGCCAGTCCGATGTGTCCCTTGACGACGGCGGCACCGCCGATCACGCAGTCGGCGCCGATTTGAGCGCTGCCGCCGATCGCAACCCCGCCGCAGATGACGGTGTCAGAGCCGATGCACACATTGTGCCCGATTTGCACCAGATTGTCGATCTTGACCCGATCGCCGACTATCGTGTCGCCAAGCGCACCGCGATCGACGCAACTGTTGGCACCGATCTCAACCTGCCGGCCGATCCGCACTCCGCCGATATGCGGGAAGCGCCGCCGGCTGCGCCCGGAACCGACAAAGCCGAAACCGTGCGCACCAACCACCGCCCCCTCGAACAAAACGCTGCCCGCCCCCAGTTCGCAGCCGGCGGCCAGCACCGCATTGGCGCGCAGCACCGCACCGGACCCAACCGTGGCATTGGCGCCGATCACCACCCCCGGCTCGACAATCGCATCATCGGCAATCCGGGCGCTGGCGGCAATCGGCGCAACTTCGGCCTCGGCAGCCGCAGCCAGACCGAGTTGCTCGATAAGATCGACCATCGCCTCGCGCGGCGATCCATCGACGACGATGCAGCCGCGCTGATTTGGCACCGACAATCCGGCCGGCACCACCACCAGCGCTGCCTTGCTGCGTTGGAAATCGGGCAGATAACGGGCTTTTTCACAAAACGACAACTCATCGGCCTGCGCCTGATCCAGCGAATTGAACGAACTGATCTGAAACTGACCGTCGATATCTCCGGTCAGCCGGCCGCCAACAAGTTCGGCCAGCCGGGCGGCCGGCTGCGGCAGGCTACTGTTCGTCGGCGTTGTCAGAGTCGAGCTTGGCGATGACTTCATCGGTAAAGTCAAGCGATTCCCCGGCAATCAGAACCGCATTGAGTTCGAGCACCATGTGGAGTTTCTTCTGGCTGCCCAGCTCGGCAATCACCTCCATCACCTCCTTTTCCAGATGTCGCTGCCGGGAATCGAAGGCCAGCCGCTTGTCCTCGCGCAGGTTGCGCTCTTCGCGCTGCAACCTGACGGTGAGTTGATCAATTTCCTCAAGCAAGGCAGTGCGATCCGCCGCGGTCATCCCCAGCTGGTCGCGATCGAGCTGCTCGCGCTTTTCGGCAATCTGCTCGTTCATCTGCTCGAGCTGCTCGACCCGCTCGACAAATTCAGCATTTACCTCGTCGCGGTTGCGGCCGATGTATTCCGAATCGCGGAAAATGCGCGATATCTCGACCACCCCGATGGTGTCGAGAATCTCCGGCCGATCCTCATCCTCCCGGGAATCATCCTGGGCGAGAGCCGGAGCAATTGCCGCCGCCAGCGCAGCAGCAGCCAGCGCAACAGTGTGAAAATGCGACCTAAAAGCCGATCGCAAACTGGAATTTTTCTTCAATGTCATCATCTTCCTTGGCAAACGGTATCCCGTAGGTGAACAGCATCGGCACCGCCGGGGTGATTATACGCAACTGGACGCCGGCACTGCCGCGAAACTCGCCGCCGTCGAAACTGTCGATATCCGCCCACAGGTTGCCGTAGTCGGCAAACAGCCCCACCTTGGCGGCCTCGCCGAGAAACCCGACCGGGCGCAGCAGATCGACCGAAGCGTGCATGAGCAGCAGGCCGCCGTCCGGCGCAATCGTGCTCGACTTGAAGCCGCGCAAGTCGGTGCGACCGAGCGAGAAGCGCTTGTAGAACGGATAGACGCCGTCACTGTAGTCACCACCGACGCGCACCTTGCCGCCAACATTGAGTACAAAATCGGCGCCGAGTTCCTCATAGATGTTTCCGGTGTATCGCAACTGATAGTATTTTACATCACCCGGCGGGATGCCGATTTCGGTGTCGAAGCTGTGCAGCATCCCGTCGCTCGGGTCGATGCCCCGGTTGCGGGAGTCATACCTTACCCCGAGCAGCAGGTTGGTGAAGATCGGATCACCGGCATACTGATTGACGAACTTGTCGGCAAGGTTCACCGTCGAGCTGGCCAGGTTCTGGTAGTTCTCGATGTCGAGTTGCTCGAACTCGATACCCGGGTTCCATGACCAGTTGTCGTCGATCGGAACTATGTAGCGCATGCTGCCGCCGAAGCGATCAAGATTGAAGCTGCTGGTTGCGTCCGAACTTTCGGTCTCGTTGCGCAGATACATGTTGAAGGCGCGGCTGATCCCGGTGTCGGTGAAGAAGTTCTGCTGATAGGAGATCGAGAAGGTGTTCTGGCTGTCGGAATGACTGAGCGCAAACGACAGATCGTTGCCGCTGCCCAGGAAATTGCGCCGCGAATAGGAGGCCTCGTAGGAGACGCCGTCGGATTTGGAGTAACCGAGACCGAAAGTGATGTTGCCGGTCTTGGCCTCGGCGACGGTCACCTCGATATCCATCTCGGTGTCGCTGACCGGAATCTCGCGGGCCTGGGCGTTGAGCAGATAAGAGTTGCGGCGCAGGCGCAGCAGCGAGCGGTTGAGCTTGTCGGCCGAGAATGTCTCACCCTCAAACAGAATGAACTGGCGGCGCAGCACCTCATCCAGGGTCTCGTTGTTGCCAACGAAGTTGATCCGCCGCACCTGCACCAGCTTGCCGGGTTCGGCGGCGTAGGTCATCTCAACCTGCTGGGCGGCGTCGTCCAGCTCGAAGCTGTCGGTTACCTCGGCGAAAGCATAGCCGCGATCGCGCAGCGCATCGCGCAGCGCCCGGGTGTAGCGGCCGGCCTTGACATCCGAATAGACCTCGCCTTTCTCGAAAGTCTGCAAATCGACAACCTCATCGTCCTCGATCAGATCGCCGATGCCGGTGATGTTGGGATCGGCGAACTTGTAGCGGGCGCCCTCGCGGATGTAGATGTGAATCGCCACCGAAAAGTCATCGAGATTGATCTTTACCTCCCGGGACAGCACCTCGAAGCGGATGTAGCCGTCGCCGGTGTAGAAAGAGCGCAGCCGGCCGATGTCGCCGTCAAGAATGCTTTCGGTGTAGATATCATTGTCGAAGAATCCGGAAAACAGCCCGAACGGATCAAGTTCGAACAAGTCAAGCAAATCGTCCTCGTCAAAGGCCGAATTGCCGAAGATTCTGATCTCGCTGACTCTGATCTCCTGTCCCTCGTTGACCGACACCACCACCTCGACATTGCCGCCCTCCTCGGGAATGGTGCTCACCCTGACCACGGTGAGATAGTTGGCGGTGGTTGAATAGGATGCCTGGACGATCCGTTCGATGTCCTTTTCCACCCCCCGGCGCAGCACCCGCCCGATTGCGATGCCCTGGCCTTCAAGAATCTCGTTGATGTCGTCCTCGTCAAGTTCATCCATCCCGACATAGCGGATCGCGGAGATTACCGGATTCTCGACCACGGTGATTATCACCGCAGTGCCGTCGCGGGCGATCTCAACATCGCGGAACAATCCGGTCGCATACAGGCTGGCAATCGAGTTGGCGACCACCTCGGCATCAATCAGCGATCCGCGCGAAAAGGTGATGTTGGAAAGCACGCTAACCGCCTCGATGCGATCGATGCCGGCGATCCTTATCTCGGACACCTCGAACGCATCCTGGGCAACCGCCTGACTGGCGCGCCCGAACAGCGCGCCGGCCAGCAGCAGCAGCGCCAGCACAATCTTGCCGAAAGCCTTGTTACTCATCTTACGACAGGTCATTGTAAATCGCCACCCCCATCAGCAGGATTATGCAGCACATTCCCAGCGCCCGGGCAACATTGAGAAAGGCCTGCGAAAAATCGCGGCGCATGATCCCCTCGGCGGCGAACTGGAGAAGATAACCGCCGTCAAGAATCGGGATCGGCAGCAGATTCAGGGCGCCGAGGCTGATCGATATGTGAGCCAGAAACACCAGAAACGCATAGAACCCGATATCAAAGGCGCGCCCGGCATAGTTGGCGATGCCGATCGGGCCGGACACC
>JAPORI010000122.1:0-2326 GCA_026710225.1 Betaproteobacteria bacterium | reverse complement strand
TAGGTAAGCAGCACCGCCTCACCGGTGCGGTGCCAGCCCGACGCCAGCGCTTCGCCAATCGAGGCGCGCCGGTGCACCAGCAGGCTTTCCAGCCGCGGCCGGTCGATTTTCGGCGCGACGCCGAGCTTGCCGACGCTGCGACCGCCCTCTTCTTGCGCACGCGGCACCGCCTCGAATTCAAGTTGCTCATCGCCGCGCAGGACGATGATTTGCATCGGCTCGGCGGGGCTGGCCTCGATCGCCGCGACGATCGCCCGCCAACTGGAAACCTTGCTGCCGTTGATCGCGACGATCGCATCATCTGCCTGCAAGCCGGCGACCGCCGCCGGCGAATCGGCAACAACCGTCTCCAGCACCACGCTCAGATACGACTCATCGGGTCGCAAGCCGATCTTTTCGAGCACATTGCCGTCTTCGAGCACCGCCGGCGGCAACTGCGTGAGCAGCAGTTGCAAGTCCCGGCGAGCGCCGCCGGAATCGACCACCTCCACCGCCAGATCGCGATGGGCAACCGAAGTGAACATCGACTCGTATGCCTCCGACCACAGCACCACCTCCCGACCGTCGATCGCAACTATGTCGTGGCCGGCAGCAAAACCGGCCGCAGCCGCCGGCGTGTCGGCGATCACCTCGCCGATCCGGGCGCGCAACCCTTCGGTGCCGTAGATGGCCGCGACAAAAAACAGCAGCGCCGCCAGCACGAAATTGGCCAGCGGCCCGGCGGCGACGATTATCGATCGCTGCCAGCGGGCGATGCCGGCAAACGACTTGCGCTCATCCAGTTGCATGGATTGCGCTTCCTCGATGGTCTGCACCATTTGCAGATAACCGCCGATCGGCCAGGGCGCCAGCACCCACTCGGTGCCGTGCCGATCCACCCGGCGCAGCAGCGGCTTGCCCAGTCCGATCGAAAAGCGGACGATCTTGAGTCCGAAGAAGCGGGCGGCAAGATAGTGACCGTATTCGTGCACGCCGACGATGATGAAAATCGTCAGCAGGAAGCCGATTGTCAGTTGCAGGGCCGCTAGCACAGGCTGCTTACCTTGATCGCGCGCCCGGCATAGGCGCGCGCCTTGCTGTCGGCGGCAACCAGATCACTGAGCGTATCGGCCGCGCCGGCTTCGGCGGCAACCGTCTCGGCAACCACTTTCGATATGGCGGAAAAGTTCAGCTCCCGGCGCAGGAAACTGTGCACCGCAACTTCATTGGCGGCATTGAGCACCGCCGGGGCGCTGCCGCCGGCGGCAAGCGCCTGATAGGCCAGTTGCAGGCAGGGGAAGCGATCGTTGTCCGGCTGCTGGAATTGAAGCGATCCGAGCTTGCGCCAGTCGATGCGCCCGAAGCGCACCGCCGGAATTTCCGGCCAGGCAATCGCCCGGGCGATGGTGGAGCGCATGTCGGCGGGCGCGCACTGGGCGAGGCAGCCGCCGTCGGCAAACTCGACAATCGCATGCACCACCGACTGCGGGTGCACCACTATTTCAACCTGATCGGCGGTCAGGGAAAACAGCCGACAGGCTTCGATGACTTCCAGCCCCTTGTTCATCATCGTCGCCGAGTCCACCGATATCTTGGCACCCATGCTCCAAACCGGATGACGCACCGCCGCTTCCGGCGAGACTTCTTCCAGGTCACCGGGATGGTTGAGAAACGGACCGCCGGATGCGGTCAGCCAGACCCGCTCGATTGCGTCGCGCCGATCGGCGGCCAGCAACAGCAGTTCGGCCAGCGCATTGTGCTCGCTATCGACCGGCACGACCTGACCTCCCGCCGCGCGCGCGGCGGCCAGGACATGATCGCCGGCCAACACCAGCGCCTCCTTGTTGGCGAGCAGAATTCGCCGGCCCTCGCCGGCGGCGGCCAGCACCGAATCCAGGCCGGCGGCACCGCTTACCGCAGCAAGCATGGTCGCACAGCCGGCGGCGGCGGCGCACATCGCCTCGTCTCCATGCTCGACCCGGCAGCCGGCACCAGCCGGCAGGCGCTCGGCAAGCGCGGCGGCAGCTGCATCATCAGCCATGATGATCAGGCGCGGATGATGCTGGGCATACAGTTGCAGCATCCCTTCAACATTGCCGGCCGCCGCCAGCACATCAACACCAATTCCCAGTTGCCCGGCTGCTTCCAGCCCGGCGCGGCCTACGGTGCCGGTGGCGCCGAAGACGCCAAAACCGTATTCACAGCGCATCAGGGCAACTCGGTAAGCTGAGAGGAAATCAGGCTCACAAAGGGCAGCACCGGCAGCCAGGAATCGATCCGATCGAGCAGGCCGCCGTGGGACCCGAGCAGGCCGCTGCTGTCCTTGACCTTGGCTCCGACCATGGGG
>JAPORI010000150.1 GCA_026710225.1 Betaproteobacteria bacterium | reverse complement strand
CTGGATGGCAATATCGGCACCGGCAGCAAGCAGGGTTTCTATGATTGCCGGATTGTTTTTATAACTTGCAGCAAGCAGGGGTGTGGCCAGTTCGTTGTCAAAGGCGTTGATGTCCGCCCCGGCGGCCAGCAGCGTTTTTATGATGGCTGGCTCCGGGTTGTTCCATGCTGCCCAGTGCAAGATGGTGTTTCCTGTTTTTTGGTCCCTATAATCAATGTCCGCCCCGGCAGCCAGCAGCGTTTCAAGCACGGCAACATTTGGGTTGCCAAAGGCTGACCATTGCAGGGGAGTGACGCCGATTTTGTTGGTTGCCTTGATGTCTGCGCCGGCGGCAAGCAGAGTTTCAATAACGGCAGGGTTTGGATTGTCCCATGCTGCCCAGTGCAAGGGAGTGTTTCCATCTTCGTTGCCTGCATCAACTTTTGCGCCGGAAGCAAGCAGAGTTTCAATAACGGCAATGTTTGGGTTGTCTCCGGCTGCCCAGTGCAGGGGAGTAGCGCCTCTTTTATTGGTAGCCTCGATGTTTGCGCCGGCAGCCAGCAAGGTTTCAATTATGGCAACGCTTGGGTTGTCTCCGGCTGCCAAGTGCAGCGGTGTGTTGTTGTAGTTATTGGTGATATTGACATCGGCGCCAGCAGCAAGCAGCGCCTCAATAACAGCAGGATTGGATTGTTGTTCGGCGGCCAGATGCAAGGGGGTGTTGCCTTTTTTATTGGTAGCATTGATGTTTGCGCCGCCAGCAATCAGCACTTCAATTACGGCAACGCTTGAATTGTTGTTGGCTGCCCAGTGCAGCGGTGTGCTGTTGTAGTTGTTGGTGACATTGACATTGGCGCCAGCAACAAGCAGCGCCTCAATTACGGCAGGGTTGGACTGTTTTTCAGATGCAAAATGCAAGGGAGTGTTGCCTTTTTTATTGGCGGCGTTGACATTTGCGCCGCCAGCAATCAGTGCCTCGGTTACGGAAACGATTGGATTTTTCACGGCGGCCAAGTGCAAGGGGGTTGCACCGTATTTGTTGGCAATATCAACGCTGGCGCCAGCGGCCAGCAGAATTTCAATTGCGACAGGGTTCAAAAAGCAAGTTGCAAAGTGCAAAGGCGTGTCACCTCTTTTATCGATAGCATCAACATCCGCACTGGCAGCAATCTTTTCAATCGCGCTTGCCGGCAGCAATAATGCAAAATGCAAAAAAGTTGCGCCGCTGTAGGCAAAAGTAGCCCCCAGCATCGATCCGCCAAGCACCAGCAAGATCAGCAAGCAGTAGCAACTTTTGGCAAGTATCCGTTTCATGTCCGATGTCCGGTTGCATTTTACCATATCTGGTTGCCGGAGGCTGGGCACACAGATGGTGAGCGGTAATAGTTCCTTGTATCAAGGCGCCTGGCGGCATTGCCGGCAAGTAAGTTGCATCAAAGGGAAGGCGCAGATGATAAACCGAGATGTCTTTGCCAAAAGCACTATTACTCAAACTGATTGGCAGCGGCCTGTTTTGGGCAGCCAGCGTCGCCACCGCCGATCAATGTGATGTTGATGCAGTTGGCCTATTCGCTGACTGACACCACTTTCGTCAGTCCGGCAACCGCTGAAGTTTATGAAAAGCTTTCCGGCGGCCTGGTCGGACCCATCAGGGCACCTGATTGACAGGCAGCTTTCTTGCGATGAGGGGATTTTTGCAGCCAGGGGCAGATTGCAAACAGTTTTTCTTGGGCAGCAAATTGGCCCGGTGCACAATTTTCTGGACAATCTCCATTCCAGATGCCGGCCGGGTTCTGCGACGGGTCGTTAGCCTGCCTGGTTTGCAACTCCCGGTTCGTCCAGATGGGTGAACTGGTAAAGATCGCCCATGATGGTAAGACTCGGGTTCTGGTCGATGAGCACCGCCTCGATTATCCGGGCGCCCTTGTCAAGCACCTGCAAGCCGCTATTGAGCCAGTTGCGCAGGTGGCGGTCGTCGGCACCGGTGAAGTGTTCGCTGCTGCTTAGCGCGTGATAGGGGTTGTTTTCGCTGCTGGCGAACTGGTGCAGTTTGGTTGCGCCTTCCGGCAGGCGCGCCACCAGTTGTTGCAACTGCGGGTTTTGCGGCGTGTAGGACTCTTCCAGGGCACCGGTGGCCGCCAGGGTCGCTTCCTGGATGTGCTGGGCCAGCAGGTCGCTCTTCTTGGCGGAGATTTCCGGGTTGGCCTTGACTATCGAATAGGCGCAGGTGCCTTCCGATACGCTTTCGAGTGCGGCGGCCGGAACGAGCACCGCTTGCAGCAGAGGCGGTTTCTGGCTCAGTTGCGCAGCCAGGCTGCTGCGGTCGCTTTCCGCTATTTGCCGGCTGATTTGCGGTATCGCCCGCGCGCCGTTGTGAAAGTCGTCAAGCAGACCCAGATTCATGTAGGTCACTATTTCGTCAGCTCCGGTCAGGGTGAGTTTTTCGGCGAACTGGCTGTAGGGTGAATGTGCTCTTTGGCCGGCATCTTGCTGCTGCTGGTAAGAGTGCGCTGCCGCGGTCAGCGTCGAATACGATGTAGCCAGGTGCTGCTGGTTCGGACTGGTGCAGGCAAACATCTTCATCGTGTTGCGCGCCAGCGAGCGCATCTTGCCCATGAAATTGCCGCCCTTGTCGCCGCTGGTCATGATCAGGCCTTCCAGTTCCGGCTCTATCCTGGCGCTGATGCCAGTTGGGCTTGGCTGGGTGCGCTTGGCCAGCGCGTCCGATTGCGGCTGTTTGCTCTCCCAAGTCTCTCGGCCTTGCTGGGCGCCGCTTTCGATCAGTTTGACATCCTTGCCGGCGATTGTCTCGCTGCCCGGGCTGGGGCCGGCGGCCGCTGGCGGCACTGTGCCGGCTGTGGCGGTCGGGTTCGACGAGGAAATGTTCATTGGCGCATTTTCAGGGGCTGATGAAGGTGGTCGCTCCCTGATTTGGCGGCTGGTCGGCTGCGTTGCCGGCTTCATCGTCGCCGGCGAGGAATTCGGCTATCTTGTTGTTGCCGAAGATTCGTTGCAGGTGTGCCACTTCCGCCACGAACGCCTTGGCTTCCACCTCCAGATCCTGGCCGCGCATCTGATCGACCAGCAGCCGGCCGCGCAGGCACAGTTGGCCGTCGGCGCCCAGTGCACTCATGTAGCGGCTGGCGCCGTTGATGTTGAGCAACGACAGGCACATTGCGTAGTCCTTGTTCGGATCGACCTTCCACAGCGGGGCGCGCAAAAACAGTGCGTGCCGGGCGGCGCTGTAGCGGAATTCGACCTCGACTTCACCGAAGCGGAACCGCGCCCGGTTGTGGCTTTCCCGACCCTTCCAGTCGATGCCGACCGCGGCGGTGAATTCGCTCATCAATACTGCAAAGCGTTCCTGACTCATTTTTCCGATTCCTCCTTGTTGTTGCTGGCGTGATTGTTGTAGTGATCGATTAGTGCGCTCCACTTGTCGGCCATCAGGCAGAATTCGGTTATCGCGTCCTTGTCGATGGCGGCGACACTGTCTTCGCGCACCAGCAGCACCTCATTGGTGTCGCTTTCCACCGCCAGCGATCCGGCGATGAAGTTCTCCGGTGCATCGTTTGCCTCCAGCAGCAGCGGAATCAGTCCGTGCCCGAGCCGCTCGTGGAGGGTGCCGATCGAGGTGGCAAGCCGCAAGGTATTGCGCTTGGGATTGTTGGTCGCGCGCAGCTTGCGGTGCCGGTGGCGAATCCGGTAGGACTGCTCGTTGGCCGGGATGATTTCCCCGAAGCCCAGATTGTTGACCAGTTTGCGAAATTGTTTGGAAGTTTGCATTTTCATTTTCATTGTTCCTTAATTATACCACAAAAATGCCCGCTGCGCGCACAGCCTGAGACAGTTGAGCCGACCCGGGATCGGTTGCCCCAATCGAGTTCATACCGCGGTTTCCTGCGCTGGCAGCGGCGCTTGTCCAAGCTGGCGCAGGTTGTTGACATCGATGTCGGTGACCTGGAATCTGGTGTCGTTGGCTAGCATTGCCGCGTCAATGGTCTGGGCGCACTTGCCAACCACCGCCAGCGCCTGATTGAGCCAGCTGCGCAGGTGCGCGTCATCGGCGGCGCCAAAGTGTTCACTTTGGGCAAGTTGCTGGTAGGGGTTGTTGTCGATGCTGGCGAACTGGCCAACCCGGATTGCCCCGCCGGGCAGTTGCTCGGCGATCTTGGCCAACTGCGGATTGGGCGGCAGGTAGGGCAAGTCAAGCACGGTTGCCAGGCGGCTGGCCGCACCGGTTACATTGAGGCTGAGCTTGGCTCTTTTCAGACCGGCTGCCTGAGCGTCTGCACCGGGCAGTTTGCCAAATTGCGGATCGGCGGCGAGGATGTCGTTGATGCTTTCAGTTTGCAGGTGCTGCAAGGCGGCGGCGCTGCCAATCGTTTTTTGCAGCGGCTCGGCCAGTTGCTGCGGGTTGTCGGCCAACTGGGCGCGGCTGGCTTGGGACAACTGTTGGGTTATTTGCCCAATATTCTGGCTGGCGCGGTGAAAGTCGGCGATCAGGTTCAGGTTGAGTTGTCCTTCATCGGCAAGCCCTCCGCCGGCTGAATTGATTCTTGTTGCGATTGAGTCGTAGGGGGAGGGATTGCTGGGCGCACTGGCGGACGCCTGTGGCCGGGTGCCGGTGAAAAGCTTCATCAGCGACTGGGCCAGTGCGCCAATCTTGCCGGCGAAGCTGCTGCCCAGATGCCGGGGATTGAGATTTGCCAGCGCTTGCCTGATTTTGCCCCTTAGGCTGCTGCTGCTGGGGGTGGCATGATCGTGACCGTAATCGGCTTGCTGATTGCTGGCGATCAGTTGCACATCGTTGCCGGCGCCGCTGCCAACCCGCTCGGCACCGGCACTGTCGGCCGCCGGCGTCTGGCCGACGACTGTCGTCGCCGGCGTGATTGGACTCAGCGAGGGAGAGTTCATTTGCTCCCCGCTGAGCGGCGCGGCCGTGACTGTCGATGCACTTTCATTGCTCCTCCTTTTCCTTTGCCTCTATTATAGCACTTTTTGGCGGCAAGCAATCAGTCGTTGCCGGCTGCGGCCAGCTCCGGTGCCTCGGCGCTGAGAAATTCGGCAACCTGCCGATTGGAGAACACCTTGTGCAGGTGGGAGGCTTCGTCGAGAAACGCTCTTAGTTCCGCTTCCAGTTCGGCGGCGACCACCTTCTCGCCCAGCATGATCCGGTGGCGCAGACCCAGCTGGCCGTCGTCGCCGAGGGTTACCATGTGCCGGCTGATGCCGTTGATGTTTAGCAGACACAGGCACAGGGCGCGCTCGTTGCGCGGATCGATCTTCCACAGTTGCGCCTTGAGAAACAGCACTCGCCGGGCGGCGCTGTAGCGGAACTCGACTTGGGTCTTGCCGAAGCGGAATACCGCCCGGTTGTGGCGCTCCTTGCCCTGCCAGTCGATCCCGAATCCGGCGGCAAATTCGCGCATCAGGGCGGCAAAGCGCTCCTGACTCATGAAGCGGCGGCCAGTTTGCGGCGGGCGTTTTCGTTGTAGTCGGCAACCACCTCGCTCCACATCTGCGCCAGGACGCAGAATTCGGTTATGGTTGCGTTGTCCAGGGCAACCAGGCGATCCTCGCGCACCAGCAGCACCTCGTTGGTGTCGGCGTCGATGGCCAGATTGCCGACCATGAAGGTGGCCGGTTCGTCGTTTGCCTCCAGCAGCAGCGGAATCAGGCCGTAGCCAAGCTGCTCGTGCGGCGAGCCGAGCCGCACACTCAGCCGCAGCGTGCCGCGCTCGGCATCATTGCGGGTTAGCAGGGTAAGGTCGCGGAACTTGACCTGATGGGAGTTCTCGTCAACGGCAACCGCCTCGCCGAAGTCGAGGCTGTCAATTAGTTTGCGGTAATGATCGGAAGTTTGCATTCTGGCTCCTTTCTTTTTTAATTATACCACAATTTTTCCCGGCCGCGGTTACTGCCGGGCAGTCGGTCCTGTCCCAGCCGGGCGCGGCGGTTCGGCACCGGTGGACCGGCCGGTGGCAGCAGCGGCAAAGGCGGTATTTGCGGGAAAATCGGCACATTGCCGCCGTCCCGGCCGCCGGCGCGATTGCTGCATTTTTGGTAAAAATTTTTATTTTCAGTAAAAAAGGTGCTACAATAGCGCACCATGATTACCAAATCCTTCGCAACTTCTCCCATCCTGTCAGCGGCGGCAAGGTCTGTCGTACTTGCCGCTGCTCTTTGCTTGCCGGCCACTGCCGCCGCCGACGAATTCAGCGGCGCCGACACTGCGTTCATAATGATTTGCGCGGCGCTGGTGATGCTGATGACCCCGGCCGGTCTGGCGCTGTTTTACGGCGGCCTTACCCAGCGCAAGAGCGTGCTCAATACCGTCGGCATGAGTTATGTGGCGTTTTGCGCCGCCATTCTTGCCTGGATGGTGATTGGCTATTCGATCGCCTTTGGCGGCTCGGAGAACCCTCTGTCAGGGGGGCTTGAGCATGTGATGCTCGCCTCGATCGGGGTTGACGATCTTAGCGGCACGATACCGACGACCATCTTCGTGCTCTTTCAGGGATGCTTCGCGGCGATTGCGGTTGCAATCGTCAGCGGTTCGATCATCGAGCGGCTGCGCTTTTCGACCTGGCTGCTTTTCGTCGTCTTGTGGGTGACTTTGTGCTATGCGCCGATTGCCCACTGGATCTGGGGCGGCGGCCTGTTTGACTCGCACAACGAGCTTGACTTTGCCGGCGGCACAGTGGTGCACATCTCCTCGGGGGTTTCCGGGCTGGTGCTGGCGCTGCTGCTCGGCCGGCGCCGGGTTGAGCCGGACAAGGCCTATCAGCCCTATTCGATCAAGTTCACCCTGCTTGGCTCGGCCCTGCTTTGGTTCGGATGGTTCGGCTTCAATGCCGGATCGGCTCTGGCTGCCGACAAGATCGCCGCCAACGCAATGCTGGTTACCGCGATTGCCGCCGCCGCCGGCGGTCTCGCCTGGCTGTTTTGCGACTGGGTCAACTCCCGTCAGTCGCACCTGTTCGGAGCTGCCTCCGGCGTGGTCAGCGGTCTGGTCGGGATTACTCCCGCCGCCGGTTTCGTCGGCGCTGACGGAGCGCTGATCATCGGGGTCCTTTCCGGTCTGAGCGGCTTTTTCGCAGTCACCTGGATGAAGAAGAAGTTCGGCTATGATGACGCGCTTGACGCTTTTGGCATCCACGGCGCAGTCGGGATCGTCGGATCGCTGCTTACCGGGATGCTTGCCAATCCGGCAATCAGCGGCGAGGCGGGATTGTTCTACGGCGAGCCGGGACGGATGGTTGCCCAGTCGCTGGCGGTGGTCACGACGGTTGCCTACAGCGCGGCGATGACTGCGGCAATATACTTCGCCCTGAAGATGGTGATGGGCTCTGGGCGCATCAGCGACGATCACGAAAGCGAGGGGCTCGACAGCATCTATCACGGCGAGCAGGAAGGCCCTTCAGCCAGAACCAACGACTAAACAGCGGGCAGGGTGGAGATAAGCGGGATCGAACCGCTGACCTCTTGCATGCCATGCAAGCGCTCTACCAGCTGAGCTATATCCCCGCAGATTAGACGGGAAATTATATCAAATGGGCTGTTGGCGGCAGGCTCCGGCTCCAGAGCCGCCGCCGCGTTTTCGTGCTTGCTTGCTTGGAAAAGTCTCCTATTCGTCGGCAAGTTCTTCTTGTGGCTGCAACGATGCCACCCGGGCGTCGTCAGCTGCCTTGCGCGCTTCTTCCAGCCAGCCGGTGAAGATGACGCGGTTTTTGATGATCCATGAAGAAACCTGGCTGTCTATGTCGAAATCGGAGTTCTTGCCGTTTCTCAGTTTCAGGTTCTGCACTGAAACGTCGCTGGCTCTGATGTTGGCAATTTCGAACAGTTTTCGGGCGGCCGGGTTTTCGGCCAGGAAGTTGTTGTTGGCCAGAATCTTTATGTCGTTGCCGGAGAACTCCAGACTCTCGCCGGCCGCCGCGTCGGGCGCCTTGCCAACCCTGAGCCACTCGACCTCCTTGCCCAGCCTGAGCACCGCCCCCACCCAGTAGGGGCTCCAGGCGTAGTAGATGATCGGCTGCTGTTGCCGGTGGCGTTCGATCGCGTCGTCCATCATCCGGCTGTAGGAGCCCTGGTGCTGCTTGACCAGATCTTGCAGGCCGAGCCGGGTCAGGTGGTGGTCAATGATTTCGGAGCATCCCCAGCCGGGGGCGCAGCCGACCAGATCGGCGCGGCCGTCGCCGTCGGCATCAAAGCGGCCGGCGACTTTTGCCTCTTGCAGGCTGGCCAGACTGGTGATGCCGGCATCGTAACTGGCCTTGTCGATCAGGTAGCCTTGGCGGGCGCCGGCGATTAGCACTCCCAGTTGCTGCATGTTGCTGTCGCCGCCGGCTTTCTCGAAAAAGCCGCGATGCTGCGGGTCCCAGTGGGCGGTGAAGAAATCGGCCTGCCGGAAGTTTACCCGCCAGTGGGCGATCTCGTAGGTTGCCTGTTTCGGCGCGGCGATCCGGTAGCCAAGTTCCTCAAGCGCCCGGTAGATGATTCGGGCCTGGAACTTCTCCTCGGCCAGCGGCCCTTCGATCGGCCGCACCGTCTTGCCCTTGCCGGGCAGGACTTTGCTGGCGCCAGCCGGCATTGCCGCCGCGGCCAGCGCCAGAGCGGCTGCGGCGGCGGTCAGGCCATTGACAAGTTTTTGTGGTTGCATGTTATCTCCCCCTTTTA
>JAPORI010000229.1:263-8742 GCA_026710225.1 Betaproteobacteria bacterium | reverse complement strand
GGCATCGACGAGGCTTTAGCGCAGCTTGTCATTTCTGCCGTCGCTGTCGTCGGCAAGCATCGGCTTGCCTATCTTCATGCCTTCCGGACTCAATTGATCATGGCTATTCTCGGAAATGGTCACGGCATAGGCGGGGAATACCGGCAGGCGGTTTGCATTAAATCTTCCAACAATTTTTACCGGATTAGTCTTGGTAAACCGCCGGTCGCCTTGCTCCCGGTTGTGGACGGCCAGCTCAATCGTGAATTTTGTATCCTGATTTTGCCTCAGCAGCACGGGTCTCACCGATAATGTTGCGGTCTTGGAGTTTCTGTATCCGGACTGCCGTTGAGAAAACACCAGCTTGTTGGGAACAATCCGCACCTTGCCGGGATTGAGGTTCTTGAGAGTGATGGTTACCGCCTTTGTAAAACTCTCATCTATCCTCACCTGCATCGATGATTCAGTATAGGCATGGTAGAACTGTGAAAAAGAGAGTCGCGCTCTGATATTTCCATAGTCAAGAACGTTCAGCTTGAAGGCTTTCTCATAGACCAGGCTGCGGTCTGTGACATCTCTGGCCAGCAAGGTAACCGGATGGATTCCTATCTGCCCTTTTGTTGAAATACCCGATATTCTCAGTGCATTTGGTCTGGTGGTGTATATGAACCCGGTCGGCAATCCTCTTACGAAATGCAGATTCCTGTAAATTACTTTGTGAATAGCTGCGAGCGATTGATAAGGGTTCTCGGGGTCCTGGCCATAATTGATATCCAGCGAGAAAGATTCGTCAAACATGACCTTTTGATCAGGAATGTCATCTAGCAGCGGCGGTTCATTGATATTTTGCACCACGACTCTCCTGATGTATGTTTCAGTCTCACCACTGGTCTTGTGCCGCCAGGACAAGGTCATCTCGTAACTTTTCGGCCCGGTCTCGTAATTGAAGTTGGTTGCCTTCTTTACAAACAGCTGACCGGTTAAATCATTGACTCCAAAAATGCCGCTGGCATCATTGAGCGTGAACACCAAGGGAGCGACATCGTTCTGGGTGGCTCCGATCTTGGTGCCGGCCGGCGTCAGTTGATTATGGATGTTTTCATTAATCGGGTGGATGCCGACGACTCGCTGGGCGTGAGCCAGATTTGCCAACGCCAGGGCTGTCAGGCACAACAAAAACATGTTCCGGGCTGACATCTTGGCTACACCCGTGACGGGGGGGGTAGTAGTAGTGCTTGCCGAGTGCCGGAACATGTTCCGGACGCCTTCAGCGGCAGGCAAAAACACAACTGCCAACAGCCCCAGCAGCCCCGGTGCTGAAAAAGGGAGTGAACCCTCCCCCTGTCGATTTCTTGCAATCGACCTCAAGCGGCGCAAAAACAAAAGAATGTAATTGAGCAAGAGGGGGCCTTGTTTTGGTGAGGAGAAATGGGGGGCAGCGATCATGCTGTATTCAATATAGAAAGCAACAGGAAAGCCGGCTTTATTATATCACATTTTGGCAAAATGCTCATTCGCCTGCCAACCGGCAGATTTCCGGCCAGTTTGCAGGCCAAATCCTGACCTTGCCTGCCGCCCTCAAATTAACCTTTGATTATTAGCGTAAAATACCGATATATCGATATTTTTTACAATACCAAGACTTGCCAAATGCCTGACATTTGCTTGGATTTCGGCGCTGCCGGCAGCCCGTTTTCCAACAGCCTCAGCAGGGACCGGTTCGAGGGCGATTCGACCCCGGCGACTCCCCCCTTGGCGGCCGATTGGCAGCGGATTTCAGGGGCAAATCAGGGCTGATTTTGCACCGATTCCTGCCCCTTTTGCCAGGCTTGGCTGACGATGCCGGCGGCATTGAGGGTGTAATAATGGATGGCGCAGCCGGCTTGCAGGGCCTCGATCGTCTGCTCGATGAGCACCTCGCGGCCGATTTTGCGGGCGGCGGCGGCATCGGCGTCGGTGCCGGCAAAGCGGCTGTGCAGCGAATCCGGCACTGCCGCCCGACAGCGCTTGGCGAACTTGAGCATCCCGGCGAAGTTGCGAATCGGCAGCAGACCGGCTGAAACCGGCACCGCAACCCCGGCTGCTGCGAGCCGATCGCAAAAGCGCGGCAAGGAATCCGGCCCATAACTGAACTGGGTGATGATCCGCCCGGCACCGGCATCAACCTTGCGGCGCAAATAGAGCAAATCATCGTGCGCATTGGCCGCGTCCGGATGGACATCCGGATAGCCGCTGACCATTATCTGGCTGAAGGTTCCCCGTCTGGCCAGCATCTCGACGAACTGGTGGGTGCCGGCAACCGGATTGGGATCGGCATCGGCGCGGTTGCCCAGATCGCCGCGCAGGGCGACTATCTTTTCGATGCCGGCATCCTCGCACTGCTCAATCATTTTGGTCAGGCTGCTTTCGTTCTTGCCGCCGCACAGCATGTGGGCGGCCGGCTCCAGACCCAGTTGCCGCACCTGCCGGCACAGTTGCACAGTCACATCGAAATTGCCGCCGGTGCAGGTTACCGAGACAAAGGCGGTATCCTCTCTGGGCAGACTATCAGCCGCCGCCAGGGCGGCCTTGTAGCAGCCGTCCCGAGCCGGATAGATTTCGAGGCTGGCGGCAGCCGGCAACTTGTCGTTTTTCCTTGCTTTCCCGGCAGCAGCCGACTAGGACAGGCTGGTGCGCAACTGGCGGGCGGCGGCAACCATGTTGCGCAGCGACTTTTCGGTCTCCGTCCAGCCCCGGGTCTTGAGCCCGCAGTCCGGATTCACCCACATCCGCTCGGCCGGGACGTTCTTGAGCGCCATTTTGAGCAAGGTTACCATTTCCTCGACATCCGGCACCCGCGGCGAATGGACGTCATAGACACCCGGTCCTACTCCGCCGGCGTGCCTGGCCTGCTTGAGATCGGCGAGTTCCTCCATTTTGCTGCGCGAAGTTTCCAGCGAAATGACATCGGCATCCATGGCCGCAATCCCTTCAACGATGTCGAAGAACTCCGAATAGCACATGTGGGTGTGAATCTGCGCCTCAATGTCCGCGCAGATGCGGTTGAAAGATGCAACCGCCTGAGCCAGATAGGCCTTCTGATCCTCAACCAGCAGCGGCAGCCCCTCGCGCAGGGCCGGCTCGTCAACCTGAATCACCGCCAGGCCCGCCTCTTGCAGATCGCGCACCTCCTCGTGGAGGGCATCGGCAATCTCGAAGGCGGTGCGCATCTTGGGCACATCGGCGCGCGGGAACGACCAGCAGATTATCGTTACCGGGCCGGTAAGCATTCCCTTCATCGGCCGGTCGGTAAGTCCGGCTGCATACTTGCTCCATTCAACGGTCATCGGCTGCCGGCGCTTGATGGTGCCGTGGATGATCGGCGGCCGCGTCGCCCGCGATCCGTAACTGATCACCCAACCGTTTTCACTGGCGGCGATTCCGTCGAGCTGATGCGCGAAGTACTCGACCATGTCATTGCGTTCGCATTCGCCGTGCACCAGCACATCCAGCCCGATCTCCTCCTGACGGGAGATGCAGTTTCTTATTTCCTCGCGCATGCACTTCTCGTAGCCGGCATCGTCAAGTTCACCCTTGCGCCAGCTGGCGCGGGCCGAGCGAATCTCGCTAGTCTGCGGCAGCGATCCGATGGTGGTAGTCGGAAACATCACTCCGTCCATACCCGGCTTGAGCGATCGACGACTCGGGTTCAGATCGCCGGCGGGCATTTGCGAATCAATCCATTCCGGATTGGCAACCGGAATGTTGGTCGGTGCCGAAGAAAACAGCGCTTCGTCAGCGGCAGTTGAGGAGCCGGCCAGCTTGCGGGACAGCGCTCCGATCTCGGCGAGCTTTTCAACCGCGAATGCAACCGGCACTCCGGCTGCGATCAGGTCAGTCTCGGATGCGCATGAATGGGGAACATGCTGCATCGAACACGAAGAGCCGATCCACAGCCCTCCGTCCCGCTCAGCCAGCGGGGCAAGATGCTGCTGCAAGGCGCCGAGATTGGCGCGCCAGATGTTGCGACCGTCAATTGCACCGGCCGACAGCACCCGGCCGGCAAACAGGCGATCGGCGCTGGCCAGATCAGAGCGGCCGTAGACGACATCGACATGGACACCGGCAACCGGAAGATCGGCAACCTTCTCCAGCCGGGCTCCGGCGCTGCCGTAAGAATTGGCGATCAGCAGCTTGGCGGTTGCGTCCTTTTCGATGCGACGGTAAATGTCGCTCATCGCCGCCAGCCAGGCATCGGGCATGTCCAGCGACAGCACCGGCTCCTCCAGTTGCAGCCAGTCGGCCTTGCCGATGCGCGCAGCCAACGCGGCATAGGCATCGGCCAGTTTCTCGACCAGGGCCAACTTCTCGGCGGCAAAGCCGCCGGCTACCCCCATTTTGCCCAGATAAAGATAGCTGACCGGCCCAATCAGGGTCGCCTTTACCGGCAAGCCCAATTCGGCCGCCTCACGCACTTGCAGCGCTGCATCCGGCGGCATGCCGACATCGGCCGCCGGTGCGGCAAAGGATGTGTCGGCGTCGAATTCGGGCACCAGATAGTGGTAGTTGGTGTTGAACCACTTCTTCATCTGGCAGGCCCTGCCCCCTGCCCCGCCGCGGGCCATCGCAAAGCAGCGCGCCAGCCGGTCGCCGGCATCCCGGTGCCGGGCCGGAACCACCCCAAGCAGTTCGGACAACTCGAGGGTCTGATCGTAGTAGGCGAAGTCGCCGACGGTAATCATGCTCAACTCGGCATTCTTTTGCAACTGCCAGTGCTGCTGGCGCAGTTCGGAAAGGCTGCGGTGCAACTGCCCTTCGTCGATCTGGCCGCGCCAGTACTTTTCCAGGGGCCACTTGATGTTGCGCTTGGCTCCCAGTCGCGGGAAACCGATTATGTGTGAATGCATATGCTTGTTTGAATTTACGGGTTTAATAAGAGGAGAGTGAATATTGATAAAACAGCAAACAATTATAAGGGAAAGCGCTGTCTTGCCTATTGATCATATTTTCCGGCGGCCAAGAATCCAGACAAAGAAGAGCCCGCCGATGAGACCGGTTACGATGCCAATCGGCATGTCCTCCGGAGCCATCAGGGTGCGCGAGGCGATGTCGGCCCACAGCATGAATATCGCCCCGAGCAGCGCCGCGGCCGGCAGCACCCGGCAATAGTCGCCGCCAACGAGCAGCCGGACGATATGCGGAACCATCAGACCGACGAAACCGATTATCCCGGAAAACGCAACCATCACGCCGGTGATCAGCGCCCCGACCACGAAAACAATCAGGCGGAACTTCACTACCGCTATCCCCAGGGTTGCCGCGGTTTCATCGCCGACGGTCATCGCATTGAGCTCTGCCACCCGGCTCATCAGCCAGCCGCCAGCGATGATCAAAATTGCCAGCGGATAAACGAGATGCTCCCACTCGGCCAAGCCGAGTCCGCCGAGCATCCAGAAGATAACCGTGTGCGAAGCACGCGGATCACCGAGAAAGATCAGAGCATTGGCCGCCGCCATCACGATGAAGGATACTGCCACTCCGGCCAGAACCAGCCGGTCGGCGCTGGTCGCATCAGCCAGTTGCGAGACGAACAAAACGATCGCAACCGCGATCAGCGCACCGAAAAAGGCCAGCAGCGGCACTGTAAGCAGCCCGAGAAAAAGACCGGTATGCAGCAGCGCCAGGATCGCTCCGAAGGCGGCGCCGGAAGATATGCCCAGCAAATGCGGATCGGCCAGCGGATTGCGGGTGACCGCCTGCAAGCTGGCGCCGACGATGGCCAGACCCGCCCCGACCATCATCGCCAGCAACGAGCGGGTAAAGCGAATATCCCAGATGATCGCTTCGCGCCCGACACTCCATGTCTGGTCGATGAACCCCGGAGAGACCTTGTTGATGAGCACCCCCCATACGGTGCCCAGCGGCACCGAAACCCCACCGACGCAGATCGCAACCAGCAGCGATCCGATCAGCGCAACCAGGCTGACAGCAGTGAAAACCGGTAGGGTTAGCCGGGCTGCCCAGGTCGTCCCGGGCATGGGATCTAGTTGCCCCAGAAGGCCGCAGCCAGTTTCTTGACCGCCTGGATGTTGCGCGGCCCCGGAGTCACCTCAACATATTCGAGATTGACGAAGCGATCGTTTTTGATTGCATCGAGGTGGGCTAAAGCCGGATTCGAAACCATGAATTCCTTTTTCTGCTCGGCGGTTACCGCTCCGTAATCGACGATGATGATCACCTGCGGATTGCGTTCGACCACCGCTTCCCAGCCGACCGTCGCCCAGCTTTTCTCGAAGTCATCCATGATGTTGCGGCCGCCGGCGGCCTCGATGAGCGCAGTCGGCATCGCGTAGCGACCGGCGGTGAACGGATCGTCATCACCGCGACCGCTGTCATAGACAAACACCCGCAGCGGCTCGCCGGTGTCGAGACTGGCGACGAAATCAGCCAGCTCGGCGCGGTAGCCGTCAACCAGTTGGCGGGCGCGCTCCTCGACGCCGAAGATGCGGCCCAGGTTGAGAAGATCGTTATACATGTCATCGAAACTGGCCTTGCCCTTTGTCATGATGTGCGTGCAACTTTCGGTGAGTTCGTAGACCTTGATGCCCAGCGGCGCAAGCGTCTCGGGAGTTACCTCGCCGCCGACTTTCATGCCGTAGTTCCAGCCGGCAAAGTAGAAGTCAGCGTCGGCACCGACCAACACCTCCTTGGAAGGATACTTGGCCGACAGTTCCGGCAACTGCTTGATGCCGGCGCGCATTTGCTCATCGAGCTTGTTCCAGCCGGAGATGCCGGTGTAGCCGACCATGCGCTCGGTCAGGCCGAGCACCAGCATCATTTCGGTAAGATTGACATCATTGGAAATGGCGCGCTCGGGAGCATTGTCAAAAGTCACGCTGCGGTTGCAGCTTTGCACGGTGACTTCAGCAGTAGCAGAAGCAGCGATCAGTGCCGCGGCGGCAGCCAGACAGGGAAAGGCTTTTTTCATGGATTGACTCCTATTTGCGTTTGCAGACGAAAGGTAAGGTGATCAGTGTCGCTCGGGGCGAGGCGTTCCCGCCGGGCATCTACTTCGAAGGCGGCCGAGACAGCAACTTCGGAAAGCACCGTCGAGGGCGCACCCAGGCCAACCAGACGGCCGGCCTGCAAAAGCAGCACCTCATCGCAGGCGATCGCGGCCATGTTCAGATCATGCAGCGAAGTGACGATTGTCAGCGGCAGATCGCCAATCAATTCGAGCACTTCGAGTTGATGACGGATATCGAGATGATTGGTCGGTTCGTCAAAGATCAGCAAGCGCGGCTGCTGGGCCAAGGCCCGGGCGACCATGGCCCGCTGCCGCTCGCCACCGGAAAGCGTCCCGATCTGACGATCGGCCAAATGTTGCAAATCCATGCGCGCCAGCGCAGCCTCAATTGCTGGTTCATCATCGCCCCAGCCGCGACCAAATCCTCTCCGGTAAGGGGTGCGCCCCAAAGCGACGATCTGCCTGACGGTGAGCGAAAAATCAGCCGGCTGCTCCTGCAAGACCGCGGCGATCGAGCGGGCAACCACTCGCGCCGGCAGCTGCCAGATATCAGTGCCGTCAATCGAGACTTTACCGGTGGTTGGAGCCTGATAACGGTAAAGCAGCCGCAGCAGCGTCGATTTGCCGGCTCCGTTGGGACCGACTACCCCGAGAGTGCGCCCGGCCGCCAACTCGAAACTGAGCGGATGCAAAATAGTCTTGCCGTCCTTGTCAACCGACCAGCTCGCCTGATCAACCCGCAATGACGCGGCCCGGTCATGACTGCCCGGCACTGGCTGCCGATCGGCGGCGTGCGCAGCGGCAGCAACCAGCGGCGGCGACTCGATGTCTTTCATGGCAAAATCAATTCCTCGCTAACCGACTCGGCGGCCCAGGCCGGTGCATGCAGCCGGACAATCGGACAGCCGCTCACCGGCGGCGGCAGCCGCCCGACAATGCGCTCCCGCAGGGGTTCGGGTCGCTGCTGACGGGGAAGAAAACCCTCGTTGGCGGCCATGTAAAGCGGCAGCAAATCAATCAGCGCCGTAACATGAGCCGGCTGATTGGGGTCAAGATCGCCAAACATGTAGGAGAAGCGCCCGGGTGCGCACAGCGCGGCGACGCAGGGACGCTTGCACTGACTCATGCAGCGCACGCCGCGCAGACAAAACTGCGGCTGTTGTTCAGTAAGCCGGGGCAAGAGCGTTCCGGCCAGACGCGCCCCGCCGGTTACTCCCTTTTCGCCCTGCTCGCGCCCGTCCCGACAGGTCAGGCAGACTGACAAAACCGGATATTCCTTGGCCAGTTCAGACATCACTAGAATGTAATGTTATAATATATCATTTATTTTGGCCGGGAGATTCTAATCCATATGCCAGCCGGACTGAATTTAACTGCTCAAAATTGATCGATCCGGCTGGCCGGCAAAACGGCTAGGCGGCTAGGAAAGGGTATCGAAGCAGCTTGGGTCTTCGTTCAGTTTGCGCATGAGCCGATTGTTGAGGCCGTGTCCGG
>JAPORI010000229.1:0-253 GCA_026710225.1 Betaproteobacteria bacterium | reverse complement strand
GGCCGAGGCGCCGGCTGCCGTCGGCAAAGCAATCCCCGATCGCATCGAGAACCTTGTGGCGGACGCATTCGTTGGCAAAGCGCAAGCCGCCGGGGTTGAGCACCTCATTGCTGGAAAAGACCAGCGCGTTGTTCAGCGATCCGCCCATGGCACGGTTGCGCTCGCGCAGCCAGTCGATCTTTTCGGCGAATCCGAAGGTGCGGGCGGCGGCGATCTCGGTGCGATAGTCGGACTGGGAAGCGTCAAACGACAT
>JAPORI010000179.1 GCA_026710225.1 Betaproteobacteria bacterium | reverse complement strand
CAGGCGCATTTGACGACAATGGGGTGCACTTGGGGGACATGGTGCCTCTGGACAGCAAAGGACGGCACTGGCGGATGTACTACATTGGCTACCAAAAGCAAATCAAGGCAAAGTTTTTTGCATTCACTGGAGTTGCTGAAAGCAAGGATGGGGCAAACACATTTAGCAAATGTTCCAACGTGCCGATTATAGACAGGTCTACGGAATCGATTGCTATTCGTGCCCTGCATTGCATAAGGCGGGAAAGAGGAGGTTTCAGGGCATGGTATTCATGTGGAGACGGATGGGAAATGCTTGGAGGAAAGGCTTACCCAAGGTACTTTAGCAAAACGCTTTTTTCCAATGATGGATTGTCTTTTGCTGATGACGGCGGCAAAGATATCGTGCCTAGGAAAAGAAATGAATACAGAATCGGGCGCTGCAGAATATTCAAAATTCCTAAAAAGCGAGGAGAATTCGGTTCTCTGGCAATAGGGACTACGGACGGGAAATATGCGACTCATTGCATTTATCGTCCAAACCAGAGTGCACCTTGGACTAGGGCCGGTTATTGGATGCCGCCCTCGCAAAGGAAAGCAGTAATAGGAGTTTATACTGCCTTAAATATTGCTCCGATACTAGTAGGAGACAGGCTGATGGCTTTCTACAATGACGATGCTGCTGATTATGAAGGCGTCAGTTGGGCTGAATGGCGCCCTTTTTGAGCCTCGTTCCTAAATCAAAATTTCGGCAAGGTGGTTTCATTGCTCCTGTATTTCGCATAATTCATGTTATGTAAAATAAATGGATGAATGAATCCCGGTCGGGGGGAATCTGCCTCGGGGATTTTTCTGGTGCTATAATTTGCGACAGGCTTTACTTTCTTGTCATACAGGAGATCAATAATGGAGGAAAAAGGCATCGACCACCAGACTCGCTCAATGCTTGCAATAGTGCTGGGGGCGGCAGTGGGTTACATTCTGAGCAAGGTTACCTACCAAGTGTTGCTGCTGGAGGTGCTTCCCCAGCATTTGGAGCCTTACCAGAACCTGTTCCCGATCCTGGGCTCGATCGCTGGTGCAATAGCAATGCCGATAATCGTCTATGTCGCCCGTGGCGAGGTTAAGGTTGTGGGCACCGGTCTGGCTCTTGCAACGGCCAGCGCAATCTGCTTTGTTACCTATGCCCTTTTTGTCCCGGAACGTGTGGTTTTGCTCATTGCCATATGGCTGGGGGCAGTGCTTATAGTCCGGTTTTTCTACATGATGCTAAAGCCGCGCGGCAAAGGTCTCAAGTCTTGATCCGGCGGCTGTTGCTGGCCACTCGCTTTTTTCCACTCGCTGCCTGTGCAACTGCTTGACACTCCTGGTGGCGAAAGCAGCCTGCCTCGTGATCGTTTACCAGTCCGGCTGCCTGCATGTAGCTGTAGCAGATCGTTGGGCCGACGAAGCGAAAGCCGCGCTTGTGCAAATCCTTGGCCATGCTCCGCGATAGCGCAGTGGCAGCGGGAACCTCCCGGCTGCTGCGCCAACTGTTTTGCAGCGGCCGCCCATCAACAAACCGCCAGATGTATTTGTCAAAGCTGCCGAATTGCTCGCATATTTCCAGAAAGCAGCGGGCATTTCCAATCGATGCCTCAACCTTCAGGCGATTGCGGACTATGCCGGCATCGGCCAGCAGCCGGCGGCGATCGGCGCTGCTAAAGAGCGCTACCCGCTGCGGATCAAAGCCGGCATAGGCCTTGCGGTAGGCGGGGCGCTTGTTGAGGATCGTCGCCCAACTAAGACCTGCCTGTGCCCCTTCCAGAATCAGCAGTTCAAAATGATGGCGATCCTCGTGCACCGGAACTCCCCACTCCCGATCGTGATAACTGACATATGCCGGATTTTGCAAGTCCACCCAAGCGCAGCGGCAGCGTCGCACTGCCGGCTGGCGTGCAGTCACGTCATCTGAAATGGTATATAGCCGCCCTGCCCCGGCCAATGCAGTTTGCCAAGCAGCACCGCTTTTGTGATCATGCGTTCAGTTGCTGGCGCACTTCGCCTTGCTCCTCCTGTTTCGGTTCGCTGCCGTTGTCCTTGCTCGAAGAACTCGAGGCAGCAGATTCGATCTTGCTTATCTCTTCCTCCAGACCGGCATTAAATCCGCTTTCAAAGAATTTTCTGGTTGCGTATTTGAGCCCCTCCTGTCGGGCATGCTCAAGTTCCTTGACCACCATTGCATGCATCTCTTCACGAATTGCCCTGAGGCTTTTCTTCTTGTTTTCGCTCAGCCTGACGAAGTTGTCATATTTCTCCTGTTCGCGCTTGACTTCTTCGCGTTTTTCCTGCAATTGGGCGTCGGCTTGATCCTGCTTTTGTTTTACATGCAGGGCAACCTTCTCTTGCACTGCCGGCAACTTCAGGACCGTTTCCTGCACCTCGAGCAGTTGTTCGTCGTCCCATTCCAGTTCTTCGATTTCAACATCTCTAAGCCGCTCAGTCAGAGCCTGATGCTCATTGAGCCGCTTGATCGCCTCGGCAAATCGCCCCTTTTCCTCGGAGGTGAATTCCTGCAATTCGCGCAGCGCCCGCACCGCAGCCAGCAGCGGCGGTGTTACATCGTAGAGACGGCTGCTGGGCGGCAGTTCACCGATGTGAATCATCAGCCCGGATGAGGTCTGGTGCAGTTTCAGGTTCTCCCAGGATCGAAACTGCTGGGTGAAGCCCTCTTTCACCATCTCGCTGTAAGGGCCGTGAATCACCAGCCCGTCGCTCAGATGCAGCAGCAAACTGCCTTCGTCGCGATCGGTTAATGTTGAGAGGTTGGCCTTTATCCATTCGCGCACCTGATCCGGCTGACGGGAGGAGATGTTTTCCAGGGCAATTACCTGTTGGGCGCGCATCAAGCGCCGGGAAGCCATCACCTTGTTGCGGTGTTCTTCCTCGCCTTTCTTTTCGCTGGGCGGCATTTCCTGAGTCCGCCACACGGCAAGCGAACGAGGGCGGGGAAGTTCCGGATACTTGCTGCCGGAAAAGTGAATCAGATCGCCGCTGCTGGGAAATATCCGCTCAGCCTGCTCGCGCTTTAATTCATACCACTCTTCGGTTTTGCGTCCGCGGGCAGCCAGCACCCGGGAAAATGCAAACGGCGGATTCTGATCCGATACCACCCGCACTCCCTCGGTAAGAACATCCAAATCCTCCGGGGTTGAAAACTGGCGGTCAGATGCCAACCGGGTGCGCCGAGCCTTGATCACGTATTCGGGTGTCATTGTCTTTATTTCGCTGGCCAGCCGATTGCTGAGCGGAGTCTCGTTTTCTTCACTGGCCATTTTCTCGAAGGTCTGCAGTGATTCCAGATATTTCTTGGCAACCACCAGATCGCCGGTGCGAATGGCAATCGCACAAGCTAGTGCAAGCCTTAGCAGATCGTCGCTTTGGCCGGCGAGCTTGGCTTTCTCGTAATCGAATACCATGTCGAGCATTTCGACTTGTCCGCGCTGGTCAAGTTCTCTACCGGACTGGCGACTATTGAGTTGGCTGACGCTCCAGGCAATCTTGGCATACCTGTCCACGCCGCTGTATATGGCACCGAGCATTATCTTGCTGCGCTCGCCTATCTCCTTCTTGTCAAAATTAATCAGCCCACTTAGTAATGGCATCAGTCCAGCCAGAGTGTCGGTCAGATGGCAAGCGATCTCATGATCGTATTCAATTTTTCGATCGCCATTGGAAGGTTTGAGGGGTGCCTGAGTGGACTCGCCGGCCTTTAGTTTGGATGCGGCAATCGCCAGTTCCGAGCGCAAGACAAAAGCCTGGAAAGCTTGCTTGGTGCTTTTGAAAATCCAGTCCTCGATCAGTTTAAATGCTTTGGGCGACAACTTCTTGAACTCACGAGTCAATTGGTCCGGTTTAAGTGAATCTATGTTTGCTATTTTGGCGCCGGAGGCTAGCAGTGCTCGCTTGTGCGATCTTGCATAGGCAATAAGCGGCATGGTGAGATCCGCCGTTGTTAGTAACGATAGGATTACATCCCGTTCATACTTGATGCTTTTTCCCGACAGGCGCGCATCAGCGCTTTTTTCGGAAATTTCATTTTCAGTGGGTTTTTTTTCAAGGACGGCTGTTTTGACTGCCTCGTTTGCAGAACTGTCCCTGCTCTCTTCTCGGTCTCGCGGTGCGGTCTTATTTTTCATTTTTCTTTCTCCGGATCGTGCTTGCAAAACAAGAATTGATCGCCGGTGCCGGCATCCAGGCGGATGGGCGCGCGCCGGGTCGGCGGATGCATCGGCGGTGGGGGCATGACTATTTGCCTCATGTTGACAGTATAACACAAAGCCAAAATCGCCGCCAATACAGGCAATTTCCGCCCTTGCCCGGCATAGACCGGAAATGACCCAGATTCGGCAGCCTGATAACATAAGTTGATAATGCAGTAAAGTGCGTCAAATCAGGGTTTTATGGGGTATAATCTTCGGCCAATCATCAGCTTTATATGCTAGAGGAAAACGACAGAACAATAACGACTTACCTAGAGCGCGAGATGCGCGAGTCGTACTTGGATTACGCAATGAGCGTGATAGTCGGCAGAGCCCTGCCTGATGCCCGCGACGGAATGAAACCGGTTCATCGGCGGGTGCTTTATGCCATGCGTCAGGCCGGCAACGACTACAACAAGCCCTACAAGAAATCAGCGCGGATAGTCGGGGATGTGCTCGGAAAATTCCATCCGCACGGTCAGGAAGCCGTTTACGACACGATCGTGCGCATGGCGCAGCCCTTCTCGCTGCGCTACATGCTCGTCGATGGCCAGGGCAATTTCGGTTCGGTTGACGGCGATGCGCCGGCTGCGATGCGCTACACCGAGATCCGGCTGGCCAGGATAGCCCACTGCATCATGGCCGACATCGAGAAAGAGACCGTCGACATGATGCCCAACTACGACGGCTCGGAGCAAGAGCCCAAGGTGCTGTGCCCCAACTTCCCGGTGCTGGTTGTCAACGGCGCTTCCGGAATCGCAGTCGGCATGGCAACCAACATTCCGCCGCATAATCTGGGCAATGCGATTGACGCCTGCCAGTTGCTGCTTGACAATCCGGACACTTCGATTTCCGATGTCATCCGCAAGATCAAGGCTCCGGACTTCCCCACCGCCGGCATCATCCACGGCATGCGGGGGGTGCGGGAGGCATACAAGACCGGTCGCGGCCGGGTGATCATCAGGGCGCGGGCGAGCATCGAGAAGGTCGATGGCGGCAAGAAGAATGCCATCATCGTGACCGAACTTCCCTACATGGTCAACAAGGCGGTGCTGGTCGAAAAGATCGCCGATGCGGTACGCGCCAAGCGGATTGAGGGCATTTCCGATCTGCGCGACGAATCGGACCGCAGCGGCATGCGGGTGGTAATCGAGGTCAAGCGCGACGCCAATCCGGAGGTGCTGCTCAACAACCTTTACAAGAGCACCGCGATGCAGTCGAACTTCGCGGTCAACATGGTGGCGTTGGTGCACGGCATTCCCCGCACCCTTGACATCAGGGAAATGCTGCTGCGCTTCCTCGAGCACCGGCGGGAAGTGGTTTATCGGCGGGTGCTGTTCGATCTTGAACGAGCTCGTGAAAAGGCACACATCCTGGAAGGGTTCGCAGTTGCAGTCTCCAATGTCGAGGAGATAATCGCGACGATCAAGAACTCGAAGTCGCCGGCCGAGGCCAAGGCCACCTTGCTGGCGCGCTCGTGGAAGTGCGATACCGTGGTCAAGATGCTTGCCGCCTTGAAGGACCCGTCCCTGGCCCGACTGGCCAAGGAGCCGGGCGACTGGGGACTGCAAAAGCCGGCGCGCAAGGGAGCCGCCCCCACCTACCGGCTGTCGGCCCGGCAGGCGCAGAGCATTCTTGAGATGCGCCTGCAGCGGCTTACCGCAATCGAGCGCGACAAGGTGGTGTCCGACTACAAGGAGACGGTTGCCAAGATAGTCAATTTCCTGGCCATTCTCGACGACACCAGCCGGGTTACCCAGATCATCTCCGATGAACTTGCCGAAGTCAAGAAGAGTTTCGGAGACAAGCGGCGCACCGAAATCGACGAGTATGGCGAGGAGATCGATGACGAGGACCTGATCGAGAAAGAGGACATGGTGGTAACCCTCTCGCACAGCGGCTACATCAAGACAACCCGCCTTTCCGAGTTCCGCACCCAAAAGCGCGGCGGCACCGGCAAGACCGGCGCCGGTCTCAAGGAGGAGGACTTCATTGCCGATCTCAAGGTTGCCAACAGCCACTCGACGGTATTGTTTTTCACCAGCCGCGGCCGCCTTTACTGGCAGAAAGTCTACCGGCTGCCCTCCTCGAGTCGGGTCAGTCGCGGCAAGCCGATCGTCAATTTGTTGCAGTTGATGGATGGTGAGCGGGTGCAGGCAATGCTGGCCATTGACGACTTGAATGTCGACGATGTGCATGTGGTCATGGCAACCCGCAATGGCATTGTCAAGAAGACGCCGCTAAAAGCATATTCCAATCCGCGCAGCAAGGGAATCATCGCCATCAGCATTGATGACGGCGACGAGTTGATCGACGCCCAGCTCGGCCGGGCGCAAGACACGGTGATGCTGTTTACCGACGGCGGCATGGCGGTGCGCTTTGCTGCCGAGAAACTGCGCCCGATTGGCCGCAGCGCCCGCGGCGTGCGCGGCATAAAGATCAAGGAGGGGCACCGTTGCGTATCGATGGCGGTTTGCCCGGACGAAAAAGCCGAGGTGCTCACCATCACCGAAAAGGGCAAGGGCAAGCGCACGGCAGTAAGCGAATACGGAATCAAGGGACGCGGCATCCAGGGGGTAACCAACATCAGCAAGGATCCAGCTACCGGCAAGGTGGTGTGCTGCCTGCTGGTCAATCCGCAGGATCAGTTGATGCTCATCACCGCTTCCGGGCGAATGATCAGGATCCGGGCTTCGACGGTAAGACGCAGCGGTCGCTCGACCAAGGGTGTCAAGGCGATCGATATCGGCAACGACAAGTTGGTCGATGCCGCCCGCATCGAGGGCAATGGGCAAAAGGAACTGAATCTGTCTGACGACGACGCCTGATTGATTTTCTTCTTGCTTTACATCTCGCCGGCACCAGCCAGCAGTACCGCCAGCGCCACCGCCCCGGCTGATTCAACCCGCAGCACCCTCCTCCCCATGCTCACCGGCAAAAAGCCGGCTGCCGCACAAGAGCGCTCTTCCTGCTCGTCAAGGCCGGATGTACGCCCGATGATCAGCGCTGCCGTGCCGGCACTAGCCGCTTGCGCGGCAACGCTTGAGAGTTTCGGTGCTGCCGGTGCCAGGCTCAGCAGCAGGCGCGGACCTGATTCGGGCAGGCTCTCAATCCACTTTTCAAGACTGGCAACCGAGCCGATCTGCGGCAGGATGCGCCGGCCGCACTGGGCGGCGGAGGCCGCCGCCAGCCGCTGCCAGCGCTGTTGCTGATCGGGCACCCGGTCCTTGCGGGAAGTGCCAAAGCTGTGCAAAGGCGTGATCGAGGCGGCTCCCAACTCGGTCATCTTCTCGATCGCCCAGTCGCTGCGGCTGCGCACGGCGCTGCCGCAGCCGACGTGAACTTGCAGGATCGGATCGGCACCGGGAAAATCGACTGCTGCTCCGACCGCGCACAGCCACTTGCGTCCCAGCCGGCGCAGCCGGCTGCGAAATTCGCCGCCTTGCCCGTCAAACAGGTATACCTCGTCGCCCTCCCGCAGGCGCAGCACCTTGGTCAGATAGGCAAGTTCGCCGGCTGCCAGCGGATAATCGTCCCCGCTGGTCACGGCGCAGCCGGCGTGCAGGCGCGGCCGGCGCCAGTTGTCGGACTGGCGCGGCTTGCCGCCGTCTTTCATCGTCTCCGGCTCCGGCCGCAGCAGCAGCAAGAATATAATAGGCTGGGCCTCAAAACACTTTCCGGTGCTTGCTGCCGATCAATCCGGCCGGGTACCTTTTGCAAAAATTCTGTCCAGTGAAAGAATCCAGTTCCTATCATCTTACCAAGATTCTAGTTACCATCGGCCCTGCATCCAACAGCGTCGACAAGATTCAGGCCCTGATTGACGCGGGTGCCAACTGCTTCCGGCTCAACTTCTCGCACGGCACTCAGGAGGAGCACCGGAAAGTCTACGAAAACATCCGCCAGTGCGAAGAGAAATCCAATTATCCGGTCGGGGTGATTGCCGATTTGCAGGGACCTAAGCTTCGTATTGCCGGGATGCCGGAAGGCGGTTCTCGGATCGCCAGCGGCGATCGAATCACTCTGAAACTGGGAAGCAAGACCGGTGATGGAAAAACATGCTTCCTGCCCCATCCAGAGATATTCGCTGCGGTGCAGTCGCAAAGCATCCTGCTCGTTGATGATGGCCGCATCCGATTGCAGGTGATCGAGTGCTCCGACCAGCAACTGCAAGCGCAGGTGCTCGTTGGCGGAGTGCTCAAGTCAAACAAGGGAGTGAACCTGCCCGGGGCAATGCTGCCGCTGTCGGCGATCACCGAACGCGACGAGGAGAACCTGCGCTTTGCACTTGATCTGGGAGTTGACTGGGTAGCCCTGTCATTTGTCCAGAGCCCGGAGGATCTGGAAAAGGCCCGCAAACTCATTGACGGCCGCGCCAAGTTGATCGCCAAGATCGAAAAACCGCTGGCAGTCGAAAAGATCGATGATATTGTTGATGCCTCCGATGGCATCATGATCGCCCGCGGCGATCTGGGGGTGGAAGTCGACGCAGCCGAAGTGCCGGCTCTGCAAAAACGACTGATCCGCTTGTGCCGGATCAAGTCACGGCCGGTGATAGTCGCCACCCAGATGCTCGAGTCGATGACCGCCAGCCCCACCCCAACCCGGGCCGAAGCCTCCGATGTTGCAACCGCGGTCTACGAAGGAGCCGACGCAGTGATTCTGTCGGCGGAAA
>JAPORI010000053.1 GCA_026710225.1 Betaproteobacteria bacterium | reverse complement strand
ACTACTCATAGGAAATCTTAACGATAAGTTGCGTCCACATGTTCAGAGGTTGCTATTGGGGGTTTGCATCCTCCCCGCCAAGGAGGTGGAAACAATGCCGTTTGCTAGAAGTAGCCGGCCCCCTTCATCAGCCGGTTGACATTCTGGGCGGCCTGCGTCATCACTTCGCGGACAGCAATGCGGACATCGGCCTCGTTTCCAGATGCCGCTGCGGCCCTGGCAATCGCCGCCGATATTCGTTTGCCGACCTTCGGCCACTCGGGAATCTGCGGCATCGCCCGCGAGTGCTCCAGCGAGTCCCAAGCAGCTGCGTGCAGCCGGTCGTTGGCGAGATTGACCTGAACATCCTGAAAGTTGGCACTGTGGGTGACAACGTGGTTGTTGATCGACTTGCCGTCAACGCTACGCTCGATCGCATTGACCTTTTCCAACTGCGGATTGGAAACCCACTTGAGAAATTCCCAGGCGGCATCCTTGTTCTTCGAATAGTCGGAGATCGAAAACGGCATCGACACCCCGCTGTTGATCGACTTGCCCTGATAGGAAGGGGCCCCGGAAACTCCCACCTGCTGCTTGGCAAGTACCGAGGTGTTGGGATTGATAATGCTTGAATGAGCCCACCACCAGTCCGGCAACATAGCCGACTCGCCCTGCTGGAACGAATTGCGGGCATCCTGCTCTTTAAACACCACCGAGGCGGGATGGGTTATCTTGTGGATATTGTGCAGCCCGACATAATCAATGGTTGCCTCGATGCCGGCTTCGCTGGTCCAGGCCGCCCGCATCTGGTTATCAAAGATTTCCCCACCGGCCGACCACAGGAAACTCGCCCACAGATGGACATTTTGCAAAGTCCCATCGTCGGCATAGTACATGGCCAGCGGATGTATCACGCCCTTGGACTGAATCTCCTTGCTGATCGCAATCAGATCCTCCCAGGTTTTCGGCGGTGCCGGAATCAGGTCCTTGCGTCTGAACATGATTTGGACATGCCCACGCATCGGCAGGCCGAGGGTGCTGCCCTTGTAGACGGATGCCTCGGCAAAAGCGGCCGGATAGCGGCTCATCTTGATCCCGTCGGCAGTCAGCATCTCGTCGAGTGGCAGCAGCCAGTAGGCTTCCGGCGGACCCCAAGAGGCCATATAGTTGACCACATCAATCGATGCATCGCCGTTTTCCCCGATCGCGCTCACCCTATCTTGCAACTGGGCAAAAGGGACGAACTCCCACTCGGTCTCGATCCCGGTCAACTCCTTGAATTCCTGAGTGCGCAACATCAGCCCCTCAAACTGCGGCGAGGTGAGCGCAACTATCTTGATTTTGGTGCCCGCGTAGGGCTTGCCGTCCTTGAGGGAGTACTTGGCGGCTTGGGCGATACCGGGCAACACACCCGCGGCGGCCGCTGTCCCTGCTACCGACAAGAATTTTCTGCGATCAATCAAGTTTTTCTCCTAGATAATAGGAAAGGCAAATGCATATTCTACACAATTAGCCGGGCAAAAAACCCCCGCAAGCCGATAAAACAGGATTTTTCCGCTGCCGGGAGCGGTTTAGAATCGACAACGGCTCCCTGCCATTGCCACGGAGAGTTGGCCGAGCGGTCGAAGGCGGCGGTCTTGAAAACCGTTGGGGGTTAGCGCTCCCCGGGGGTTCGAATCCCTCACTCTCCGCCAGCCGCATCCGCCGCCGAATCAATGATTTGGGCAAGTACCGCCAACTGTTGCTCGATTTCGGCCAGCCGTTGCCTGAGTCCTTCAACCACCTGCTGTGGTGCCCGATCGACGAACTGGCTATTGGCCAGTTTGCCTCGGGCCGCATCCCGCTCGCCAGCCAGCTTGGCCGCCTTGGCCTGCAACCTTTCCCGCCAGGCCGCATCCGGCATTTCCAGCCGGATGCGCATCGTCGCCGCCGGCAGCACCGGCGAGCCGGCACCGGTTACCGTCTGCCGCAGCTCAAGCGGCTCGATGCGGGCCAGTCGAGCCAGATAGGATACAAACCCGGCCGCATCCGGCGCGCCGGCAACCGCACCGGCCAGCCACCGGCCCGGCTCGACGCCGGTGCCGGAGCGCAGGCTGCGCACCGCCCCTACTGCCGCTTGCAGATCGGCAACCAGCGCTTCGGAGCGTTCGTCGATTCGCTGCGGCTGGGCAACCGGCCAGGCCGCCTCAAGCACACTTTCCTCCTTGAAACCGGCCACCGGCGCCACCTGCCGCCACAGCCGCTCGGTTATGAACGGCGCCAGCGGGTGCAGCAGCCGCAGGATGGCGGCCAGGGTGCCAATCAAAGTCGCCCGGGTGGCGTTGGCACCGGCGCCGCCGGCGGCGAGGCGCACCTTGCTCATCTCGATGTACCAGTCGCAGAAGTCGCTCCACAGCAACCGGTGCAAGTCGGCGGCAATCAGGTCGAAGCGGTAGGCGGCAAAGTGGCGCTCAATGGCCGCCTCGCTGCGCTGCAGCCGGGAGATCATCCAGCAGTCGGCGAAATCGGGCTCGCCGGGGCTGCCGTCCCAGTCCCGGCAGGCGGCCAGGACATAGCGGGCGGCGTTCCACAGCTTGTTGCAAAAGTGGCGCCAGCCGCCGATCCGGCCCAGATCGAACTTGATGTCGCGCCCATAAGAGGCCAGGGCGGCAAAGGTCAGCCGCAGGGCGTCAACCCCGTAGGCGGGGATGCCTTCAGGAAACTCCCGGCGGGTCTGCCTGGCGATGGCATCGCCCTTGTCGCCGACCATCAGCCCCTCGGTGCGCTTGGCAACCAGCTGGTCGATACTGATCCCGTCGACCAGATCGAGCGGATCGATGATGTTGCCCTTGGACTTGCTCATCTTGTTGCCGTGCGCGTCGCGCACCAGGCCGGTGACGTAGACTTCGGCGAACGGTTCGCGCTCGACCAGGTGCTCGCTCATCATCACCATGCGCGCCACCCAGAAGAAGATGATGTCAAAACCGGTGACCAACACCGAAGTCGGGAAGTAGTGGCGAAAATGGGGATCATCCCGATCCGGCCAGCCCAGGGTCGAAAGCGGCCACAGCGCCGAGGAAAACCAGGTGTCGAGAACATCCGGGTCCTGGCGCAGCGGCCGGTCGTCGCCGCATTTGGCGCGGGCGGCGGCCTCGTCCTCGGCGACGAACACGTTGCCTTCATCATCATGCCAGGCCGGGATGCGGTGCCCCCAGATCAGTTGCCGGGAGATGCACCAGTCGTGGATGTTGTCCAGCCAGCCCCGGTAGACGGCCGCCCAGTTGCCGGGCACGAACTGCAACCGGCCGGAATCGACGCTGGCCAGCGCCTTGCTGGCCAACTTTTCAGTGCGCACGAACCACTGGTCAGTAAGCATCGGCTCGACCACCGCTCCGGAACGATCGCCGCGCGGCAGCATGTACTTGTGGTCCTCGCGGCGCACCAGCAGTCCCTGCTCATCCAGGTCGGCGACGATGCGCCGGCGCGCCTCATAGCGGTCCAGGCCGCGGTAGCGCTCGGGCGCCGCGTCGGAAAGGCGCGCCTGCGGGGTCATCAGGATGATGAGCGGAATGTCCTTGTCCGGGTGCCGCTGCATGACCTCGAAGTCGTTGAAATCATGCGCCGGCGTTATCTTTACGCAGCCGGAGCCGAACTGGGCATCAACGTGCTCGTCCTCGATGATCTCGATGGTGCGCTCGGTACCGGGAACGTGCACCCGCCGCCCGACATTGCCGGCGTGGCGGGGATCGCCGGGTGCCACTGCCACCACCCCGTCGGCCAGAATGGTCTCCGGCCGGGTGGTGGCGATCACCATCCCGTCACCGGAATCATCGACGAACGGATAGCGAACATAGTAAAGCGTCCCGGCCTCCTCCTCGGCAACCACTTCCAGATCGGAGACTGCGGTAAGCAGCACCGGATCCCAGTTGACCATCCGCTTGCCGCGGTAGATCAGCCCCTGCTCATGCAGACGGACGAACACCTGCCGCACCACCTTCGACAGCCCCTCGTCCATCGTGAAACGCTCCCGCGTCCAGTCGCAGGATGCTCCCAGTCGGCGCATCTGGTTGGTGATCGTCGCCCCCGATCGCTCTTTCCAGGCCCAGATCTCGTCGAGAAACTGCTTTCTTTCCAACTGCTCGGACTTGATCCCCCGTCGCTGCAACTCGCGGGATACCACCAGCTGGGTGGCGATGCCGGCATGATCGACGCCCGGCTGCCACAGAACATTGCCGCCGCGCATGCGCTGGAAGCGACACAGGGCGTCCATCAGGGTATGCTGGAAGGCGTGCCCCATGTGCAGCGATCCGGTTACATTGGGCGGCGGCAGCAGGATGCAGTAGTTGTCCCGGTCGGCCTGCGGCCGGGAGGAAAACAGCCCGCGGTCCTGCCAGAAATCGAACAGCCCGGCCTCGGCCTCGGCGGGGTGAAATGATTCAGCTATTTCCGGTGGCATGACAGGCGCAAATTCTATGTTTAGCAATCTGCACATATAATTGCCTTGACCGGAGGGCATTTGCATGAGAGTCAAGGACATCCTTAAAAACAAGCGCCGGGCCGACGAGATTCTCTCGGTCGGACCGCAGGCATCCGCAATGGAGGCGATCAAGATCATGGTCGAGCACGATACCGGCTCGACGGTGGTGCTTGACGAGCACGGCAAGCTGCTGGGCATGCTCACTTTCCGCGAAATCCTCCACCGCATCCACAAGGACCCCGGCTCGCTGACCAACACCAAGGCCGCCGACTTGATGGACAAGGACCCGGGGGTGGCCACGCCCAAAGACACCGTCGATCAGATTCGCAACCTGATGACCAGCCGGCACCTGCGCTACCTGCCGGTGATGGACGAAGGCCGATTGCAGGCGGTCATCTCCTTTTATGACGTCGCCCGCGCCTCGGCCAAGTCGGCCGACTTCGAAAACCGGATGCTGCGCCAGTACATCAGCGACTGGCCGGCCGAGGAATAGTTGCCTAGATCATCCTTTTGATCACCGCGTACAGCGACACCATGCTCACATCCGGATACTGCTCGCTCAGATTGAGCATGATCTGCGGATAGGACATTCCCTGATCACGCATCTTCTCCCAGGATGCAAAGATCTCGTACTCCTGATCCCGACCAAGCCGGCGCGGCCGGCCGCTGACCACATTGCGCAGCCCGAACTGGCGGCGCATCTGCTGCACCTGCCGCTTGGATAGCCGAAACAGCCAGTGCATGATCTCGGCACTGGCACCCCGGCGCAGAAAGTCCTCCTTGAGAGCTTCGACTTCCTGCATCCTCCGCATTGCATCCGGACTGTGCAAGGAGCGCAGCGTCAAAGTCACCTTGCCGTCAAATCCGTTGAGATAGGCGGGAAGTTCGCGCACCGGCAACTGGCGCAATTCTTCCGGCAGTGCAAACTTCTGCCGGCCGGTCAGGATCCCCCAAAGCACCAGCGAGCGCAGCGACAGCGACATATGTCGCCACCCGAACTCGAACTGATCCGGCCATCTCGGCAGCTGCTTTTGCTTTTCTTTGTTTTCGTCTTGCATGACAATCCTCCTCTTGCGGGGTTGGAAAAAAACTACATGGCGGCAATCGCCCGGCCGAAAACCGCGCTAACCGGAATCAGCCCGAACTCGCGATAGCGGCTGTCAAAGCTTCGCTCGTGCTCACCGGCGACAAACAGGTATCCTTGGGGGATCACGCCCTCGCTTGCAGCGCTCAGCCGCTGGCTTTCCATCATCGGCTTGTGCAGCATCGCCACCGGCCGGCCGCCGACGAGCACTGCATCACCGGCAACCTGTACCGTCTCGCCGGCAATACCAACCACTCGTTTGGCCCAGGGCGTGCCGGCCGGGAAGCCCCATTGTGATCCGTCAAAGGCAAAGGCAACTATGCTGCCCAGAGCATATTGCTCAGCAGTGGTCAGGCGCAGCAGCAACACCTTGCTGCCGACACTGGAACTGGCGTTGAAGGCAATCTGGTAGCGGCCGGCCAGCGCCGCCGACAACAGCGCCAGAAAAATGAGAAAAAAGCATCCCCCCACGGCCAGACGTGAAAACGCGCTGGTTGCCGCTTGACTCCCCCCTCCGTATCCCGGAAGCCTCACTTTTCTATACCCTTGCAAAATGGCAGAAAGCACCTTGTTGCAATTTTGGATTATAGGCATGTTGCCAGATGCCCGGCAGTTGACCGCGAGCGGCCTAGAATCTAATACTTTTTCCTCATTCTTGACCGTAGCAGATGGCGCAGACTTCCCGATTCGGATTTGCCCTAATTCCCGATTCGGAAAAATCCGAGAAAATAAACCGGCTGTTTGACGGCGTTTCCGGATACTACGATCTTATGAATGACGTGCTTTCAGCCGGCATGCACCGGATCTGGAAGCGACAACTGGTATGGCTGGCGGCGGCCGCAAAATCGGAAAAATGGCTCGATCTGGCCTGCGGCAGCGGTGACATCGCGGCGCTGCTTGGCGCCGGTTTGGACGCTTCGGTCCGACCGCAAATCACTCTGGCCGATCCGAGTGGGGCGATGCTGGAAAAAAGCCGGCAGCGCTTTTGCGCCAGCGGCGATTTGCATTATGCGCAGTGTCCGGCCGAGAACCTGCCGTTTGCCGATGCCAGCTTCGACGGCATCACCTGCGGGTTCGGGATGCGCAATTTCACCAGCATTGCTGATGCCGCATCGGAAGTGCGACGGGTGCTCAAGCCGGGCGGACGGGCGCTGTTTCTCGAATTCACGCCGCCGCCGCCCGGGCGCTCACTCTACCGCAACTACTTGCTGCGCGGCCTGCCGGCAATCGGCGCGCGCATCGCCGGTGACCGCGCCAGCTACCGCTATCTGGGCGAATCGATAATCGCCCATCCGCCGCCGGAGCAAATCGCAGCAATGCTGCAACAAGCCGGCCTCGAATTCGTCGACTGGATTGCTCTGGCCGGCGGCATCGTCGCCATCCACCGCGCCCGCCGGGCCTGCTGGTGATGAGCGCCGCCAAGCCGGACGCACGGCTGGCCGAACTGATCGATTTGCTGGCCGGATCGCGCCAACACATCGACGAATGGTTCGCCGCCGAGTTCGCCAAGCAGCATCCGCCGTTCTACGCTTCGGTTGACATCCGGGTAAGTTCCCACAAGATGGCGCCGGTGGATGTAAACCTGTTTCCGGGCGGCTTCAACAATCTGGATGCAGCCGCGATCGAGCGCGCGGCTGGCGCGGCTGGCGGCATGCTCGAGCGCGCCTGGCCGGGCTCGAAGCGACTGCTGGTGCTGGCCGAAGCGCACACCCGCAACCCCCACTATGTCGATAATCTGGCGGTGCTCGGCCGAATGCTGGAAATGGCCGGCGTCGAAGTGCGCTTCGCCTGTCTGGGCGCAGAGCCGCTGGAAGTTTCCGGCAGCGACGGCAAGTCGCTGCACCTTGCCAGCATCTGTCGGCGCGGCCGGCGGATCGAAGCGGCCGGCTTCGATCCGGACGCCTTGCTGCTCAACAACGATCTGGCGGCCGGAACCCCAAAGATGCTGCTTGACATCGAGCAACCGAAGCTGCCGCCGCTGGCCGCCGGCTGGTCGCAGCGACGCAAGTCGGCCTATTTCTTCCAGTACGAACGGGTCGCAACCCGTTTCGCCCACGAATTCGGATTCGACCCGTGGCTGATCGACGCGTTCTTCAACGTGTGCACCCGCGTCGATGTGGCACGCAAAGTCGGCATGGATTGTCTGGCTGCCGCAGTTGCCGAGACTCTCGATGACATCCGCTCCAACTTCGCCGGCATCGGATCGGAGGAAAGGCCGTTCGTGGTGATCAAGGCAGATGCGGGCACCTACGGCATGGGCGTGGTAATGCTCGATGAAGCCGACCAGGTGCACAGCCTCAATCGTCGCCAGCGCAGCAGCCTTGCCAGCGGCAAGGACGGCCTGACCATCTCGGACATCCTGATTCAGGAAGGCATCCCGACCATCGAGCTTGTCGACGGCTTTGCCGCCGAGGAGGCCCACTACTGCGTCGGCGACAAGGTGATCGGATCCTTCTGGCGCTTCAACCAGCGCAAGAGCGATCGCGAGAACCTCAACAGTCAGGGAATGGGCTTTGCCTGCCGGCCCGAATCAGAAGCGGCAAATGCGCGCCGGCAGGCAAGCGAAACCGTCGCTGCCCTGGCGCTGCTGGCGGCCGGGCGCGAATTCGCCGGCGACCTGGCCGCCTAGAATCCACATCAATGAGCAAGGTACTGGCAATCGAGTTGCGCCCCGGCGCGCTGATTCGCCACAAGGGACAGTTGTGGCGGGTGGCAAAGAGCGAACATGTGCATGTCGGCGGCCGCGGCGGCGCCTACATGCAAGTCGAACTAAAAGAGGTGCGCGAAGGCACCAAGCTGAATGAGCGGCTGCGCACCGATGAAAAGGTTGAGCGTCCCTTCGTTGACGGGCGGCGGATGCAGTTTCTCTACCGGGAAGCCGACCGGTTCGTGTTCATGGATCAGGAATCCTTCGAACAGTCGGAACTGGGCACAGACATCATCGAAGGTGCCGAACATTTCCTGCTGCCGGAAACTGAAGTGCAGGTAATGATGCTCGACGGGGCTGCGATCGGCATCGAGTTGCCGGCCGCGGTAACCATGGAAATCGCCGAGACCGAGCCGCGCATCAAGGGCGCCACCGCCGCCGCAAGTTACAAGCCGGCAACCACCGCCAACGGCTTCTCGGTGATGGTTCCGCCTTTCATCGAGATCGGGGAAAAGATTCGGGTGAGCACCGCAACCGGAGAGTACATGGAACGCGCCTAGGGCAGCGGAGCGCAAATGCACAATTCAATCCAAGAAGTTGGTTGATTTGCGGATACAAATAATGTGCAAGGCAATTTTGCCAAGTACCGGAGAAAATCCATAGGCACTTGATATACAAAACCGCCTTTGACAACAGCAAGCAATGCTTGCGCGAAGTTCTGCTGGTTGGAG
>JAPORI010000166.1:6972-9000 GCA_026710225.1 Betaproteobacteria bacterium | reverse complement strand
CAGGACAACTCGCCGATTCTGGAGATGATCACTGCGGTTGCAACCGACACCGGCTACACGGCCACCGGTGACCGGCGCCTGATCATCGTCTCCGACATGCTGCACAACACTTCGCAATACTCGCACTATCGTGGTCTGCCCGACTTTGCCGCGTTTCGCCAGCTTGACTATGCACAAGCGTTCCTCGATCGGATTCTGTCCGGAGTGAAGGTTGAAATCCTGCATGTGCGCCGGCCGCGCGACGAGCGCTTGCACAGCCGCCGCTACATATCGTTCTGGGAGGAGTACTTTGCGGCGGTCGGAGCAAGCCTGGAACGGGTACGCGCCCTTTAGAGACTAGCATCGTGCGCAACCTGTTTACCTGGACACCGCTTTATGCAGCAGTTGGCATCGCCATTTGCTTCATCGAGCCGATCCGCGTCAACCTGCTGTTCGGAGCGCTGGTACTCGGCGGCATCATCTCGATGTTCGCATTCTTCGGATACTTCGGCAATCCGGAAAAGCGCCGGGAAGTCGCGGACAACTGCTACCTGCTCGGCTTCCTGTTCACCTTGGCGATGGTGGTTGCAACCCTGCAAGGGCTTGGCAGCCAGGAAATTCGCTCGGTGGCAAACGAACTTCTCAGCGCCATCGGCATCGCAATGGCGACCAGCGTGATCGGAATGGTGTTGCGCATCGTAATTCTCGATCGCCACTTCGAGCCGGCCGATCACCTGACCAAGGAATACCGGATCGTCGCCGACCGCCTCCAGGAACTGGCCAGCAGCATGGAGGATTCCAAGGCGGCCGCGGAAAGTTACCGCAACGATCTGGCTGAACTTTCCGAGAGCACCCGCCTGTACAGGCGCAACCTGGTCAGCGAAGCCGAAAACCTCGGCGGCATGCTCGATCGACACACCGCCCAGGTTGCCAAGACACTTGGCGGCAGCATAGCCGAGAGCCTCGATCTTGAGGAGTTCGGCAAAGCCCGCCAGCAGATAACCGATGCCACCAAGTTCATCTCCCCGATCACCCGCGAGATCGCCGACAACATGCGGGCGATGGGTGATGCCATCGATCGCATGCAATTGAAGTTCAGCAGCAGTTACGCAGCAGATCTGGCCAGCCGGCTCGAATCGATCGGCCGTTCGATGGCGGAAATGGAGAACGCGGTCGGCAATCTGGCCAGTACCGCCAGGGATACGGTTGCCGATTTGCAGGGTCTGGGCAGCGAACTGGTGGTTTCCACCCAGTCCAATCTGGTGCAGTTGCGCAAGCAGGCGCTGGCCGATTTGGAAGAAATCGGCAAACTCAAGGAAAGTTACCGCAACGAGTTCGAAAAGGCCTCCCGGGAAGCGCTGGCCGAGACCCACAAGCTGTATGCATCGCTGATTGCCGGTGCCGATCTGGTGCTGTCGTCCGGCGACAAGGCCGGGGCGATTGCAGATGACATCCGCCGGATCGCCAACCAGCTCGAAAAGCAGGGCAAGGATCAGTGATTGCCAGCAAGCGCTCGGCCCTGCAGGCGAACCTGATCGCCCTCACCCAGACCGAACTGATGTTTGTGTTCGCCACCATGATCATCCTGATTTTGCTCAACTCGATCGAAAAGGTTGAGGAGTACGAAAAAGAGCGCGAACAGATCTCGCAACTGCTCTCGGACGGGCAGCCGGAACCGCAACCGGAACCGGAAAGGCTGGCCGAAAGAACCGGTGCGCTCATTGATGAGAACCGCAAGTTGGCCCAGGTTCTTGAACTGGCCGAGCAACAGCAACTCGGGCAAGGGGATCGGGTGCGGCTGGTCGAGACCGCCCGGAAAGCGGCAGCCCATCTGCAGATCGACCCGGATGCGCCGCTGCCGGAAATCATGGAGGCTGCGGTGCAGAAACTGGAAAACCGCGAGGCCGAGCGCCGGCTGCTCGCCGATGCCCTGGCCCGATCCGACAGCGGTCCGGACGGAAGCAATCCGCAGGATCAGAATCTCTCCCTGGTCAAGCGCGCCCGCAATCTGGCGGCGGCTAAAGATGCCACCGAGCGTGAACTCAGACA